>CAIUHT010001492.1 GCA_903898975.1 uncultured Planctomycetaceae bacterium | reverse complement strand
GCCTGAAATGCTCGCGGACGACATTCACATTTCTCTCTATCTCGCATATGGATGGATTTCAGGCGACGGATCGCGCGTGGATCCCGAATCCTACGAAGACAACGCACTGGGAATTGCCCGCGAGGTTTGCGGCGTTCTGCTTGAATGTGGATTCGAGCCGCTTTGGGACGGAAGCTTCTCCTCGAAGATCGGGGTCTCCCTGAATTGGCAACGCCGCACGATGCTCACGTAGTGATACGGCGAACAAGTCGTTCAACCGGAGCGGCGGATCGCTCTTTTTCCGTCTTCCGAGATCTTTGGCCGGCGCGCGGTGACCTTGGTCATTGATCGGCCCAGGCTAATGCCAGCCCTGGGGCCACAACACGCTCTACGCCCAAGTGACCGACACACTCTGCAAGGCGATTGACGCACATCGATGTACTACAAGTGCAAAGTCTGCGAACACGAAGAGGCGCGCGGTTGCCTGCCGACGGTGACCTGTGGCGTCTACCTTTTGTTTCTGATCGGTTGCACGGCTGGAATAGCCGCAGTGACAGCTCGCATGATTCGTGGAGATGCACCTCCACAGGCGCTGAGCTTTGGGTGGTGGAGACTCCTTGTCGTTCCGCTGTCGCTGGTCGGCGCGTTAGTCGGTGCCATGATATTGAATGCGATACTTGAGCTGATGGAATACCTGGTTTTCGCCTTTCGCAGATGCCCCAACTGTGGCGCGCGGCGCTGGTCGTGGGGATACACGCGTGGATTCGGCCTCTGAAAGAATCCTGAGCGCTCAACGTAAAGCTGTTCTGGCAATACAACTTCGAAGAACAAGTCGGTCAACCGGAGCCGTCCCTCAGGCCGATTGCGAAGTCATCGTTCTTCCTCGGTGGCCCAGTTACCGCCGGCGTTACGGTTTACGCACCTGTCCCCGCCCCCACGCGAAGAAACCCCGCTCCACATGGGGGCCCATCCTGTCTTTACCTGTCGGGCTCGCCGTGTAAGCTTCTGGTTGTCGCTCTCCGGTCTCCGTCGCCCGCCCGTTCTGACAATCTCCCGTTTGTTGTGTGAGCCCTGTTCATCCACGGGTGATCTGGGGCCCTGCCGCACCAAGGACTTTCTCGATGGCTACCTCCCCCCGCCCGTCGCAGCGCAAATCCGCTGTGGCAAAGTCCCGGTCCCAGCAACCCAAGCAGGCCAGTCGGCGACCGAGTGCCGCCTCTTCCAAGGCCGCAAAACAACGCGTTTCGAAGCCGCCTGCTTCCCAGTCACTCGCTGCCCAGCCCTCCAAGTCCCAGCCTTCCAAGTCCCAGCCTTCCGCTGCCAAGCCTTCGGCTACCAAGTCATCCGCTGGCACGTCGACTGCTGCCCAATCCCCCACTCCAGCCCGTGCGCGGAAGAAACCGGCATTGCCCTCCGCTGCCAGCCCCAACCGCAAGGTAAAACTGCTTTCCGGAGACAATCCGCAGATCGCCAAGGGGGACGGGGCGGCGCCGGTGCAGGCTTATCTCGACGCCATTCCTGGCTGGAAACAGGCGGTTGCCCGCGAGGTGGACCAGCTGATTGGCGAACTGGTTCCCGATGTGCAGCGAGCCGTGCGGTGGAACTCTCCGTTCTATGGCCGGGAGGGGCACGGCTGGATCGTCGCCATGCACGTCTTCAGCAAGTATGTGAAGGTCACGTTCTTCAATGGGCAGGGCTTGCGACCGCTCCCCCCCGGAGGGACCGAGCGCAGTGGCAACGCTCGCTGGTTCGATCTGCGCGAAGGAATGTCGGTCGCCAGCTCGCCCCTCGCCGGGTGGATCCAGCAGGCAGCCCGCCTCCCCGGTTGGCAAACCTGACCACCGGCGCGGTCCGCGCTGGGTGGAGCCGGGCTGGGTGCAGCCGCACTGACAGACGCCACACTGGCTGGAGTCACAGTGGTTGCTCGCGCCGCCAGTGCCTGGTGAACGGTCGGCAGACCGCTCGGCCCCGCTATGGCAGCCACGAGACTGCTGGATCGAAATCCTCGGCGGGCGAATTGAGTTCGGGCGTCGGCAACAGTCGGCCCAGCGTTCGGTCATACAGGTACAGATCGCGTTCCCCGGCACCCCGCACGCGTTCCGACACAAACACCAGCCAGCGTCCATCGGGGCTGAACGCGGGCGATTGCTCGTGGCCCGTTGCGTTCAGCCCGGCGGGCACCTGCACCATCCCCCGCGACCGCTGGTACAGCCACAGATCCTTCCCGGCGGTGAGCCCCGCGCGGTCGGTGATGAATGCCAGCCACTCGCCATCGGCTGACAACGCCGGGTTCAATTCCCGCCCCTCGGAATTCACCCCGGGAAGTTCGCACAGGCGTCCCGCTTCGCGATCGTACAGCCAGACATCGGCGAGGCCCCGGCCTCCCGCCCGGTCGGACGTGAAGGCGAGCCAGCGGGCTCCCGCTGACAGCGACACCTCGCGCTCGTTGTCGGGCGAGTTCAAGCCCGGCAGCGGAACCTGCTGGCCCGTTTCGCGATCGAACAACTGAATATCCCAGCCCCCCGCCTCGCCACCCGCGTCGAGCACCGCGCACGCCACGTACCGCCCATCGGGCGACAATACCGCTTCGGTCCGCAGGGTCTGGTCGGATTCCGCGGCGGGCCAACGCCGCGCGGGGGTCAGTTCCCGCGTCAGGTCTCGCAGGCGGGCGTGCGGTAGAAAGCCCCCGGTCTGCTTGACGTTGAACAGGCAGAACCGCCCGTCGGAAGCGAGCGCGGGACGGGTGAAACTGGTGTCGGGCTCGATCGGCAACCGCTGAATCATGCGCCCTGCGCCCACTCCGTCGTGCTGATACACCAGCAACGAAGCGAACGCGGGGCGCTCCCGCAGCGAACTGAACACAATCTGCAACGGCCGGGGGGCTGCTGGGGTCTCTTGCGCGGCAAGCCAGCCGGGCGAATGCGCGCCGACCAACGCCCATCCGACCGCGGCGACGAGCACCCGCAAGTGCGTCACGAGGTTCCCCCCCACAACTCGGTGACGGGCGAACCTTCGAACACCATGGGCCGGAGCCGATCGTCCCGGTGAGGCGAGACCCCCAGGCGATCGAACAGTGTCGCGGCGAAGTCGGCGGGACTCACCGGTCGGTCGGAGGGTTGCCCCCCGTGCTGATCACTCGCCCCCACCACCGCGCCTCCCCGGATTCCGCCCCCCGCCAGCAGCGCGGAAAAACACCACGGCCAGTGATCGCGCCCCCCCAGCCGACTGATGTGGGGCGTTCGCCCAAACTCCCCCGTCACCACCACCAGTGTCCGGTCCAGCAGCCCCCGCTCCTCCAGATCTTCCAGCAGGGCCGCCAACCCGAGATCGAACCGCGGGCACAACTGTTGCTCCATCCGCACCAACGCCGCCTGATCGTCGCCGTGCACGTCCCAGCCGACGGCAAACCCGTCTTCACGGTTCGCCCAGTTGATCTGCACCAGGCGGACCCCCGCTTCCAGCAGCCGACGGGCCAGCAGGCACGACTGGCCAAAGTTGTTCGCCCCATAACGGTCGCGGGCCCCCTCGGGCTCGGCGTCGAGATCGAACGCCCGGCGGACACTGGCCGCCGAGAGCAGCGACAACGCCCGCTCGCGCTCGCGGTTGTAAGCCGCGTCGCGTCCCTCGCCCGCCAGTGCCCGCCGGAGGGGGTCAAGTTCGCGCAGCAGCCCCGTCCGCCCCGCCAGGCGTTCGGGGGTGAGGCCCGGGGCGAGCACAAACTCGGGCAACGCCGGAAGTGGTCGCGTTGGGTCGGGAATCTCGAGGGGCTCGCAGGCGGCTCCCAAGGCGCCAGCCCCCAGCGACAGCCGGGGCCCCAGGTTGACGAACCCGGGCAGATCCCGATCGCGGTCCCGCCCCAAGTGACAGGCCGCGGCTGTCAGAGAAATCCGCGTCGAGAGCTGACCGGTCAACATCGGCCACGGATTGTGCAGCGCGTGCGTGTGGTTCAACGCTCGCAGCAGGGCGAAGCGGTCGGTCAGCCGGGCAAGTTGCGGCAGCATTTCCCCCAGCAGCACCCCCGGTGTCCCGGTGGCAATCGCCCCCCAGGGGCCGCGGATCCGTCGGGGAGCCAGCGGCTTGGGGTCGAACGTCTCGAACTGACTCGGCCCTCCCGCGAGGTAGATCAGCAGGCACGCCTCAGCCGGGCGCGGCGCGGTGTCGACCGGACCCGGGCCTGGCGATTCGTCCACGTTGCGCGGGGCGGCTTGAATTCGACTCGCGGTCCCCCCCGCTTGTTCAGCCGACCAGGCGAGCGGGGGGCACAACGCCCCCGGCAGCGAGGCCGCCCCCACCTGCAGCAACGCCCGCCGGGTGATCCCCTCACAGTTCCCAACTCGAGGCAGGCCGACGGAGAGCATGAGACATTCGCAGACAGCGGAAAGGGGATGGCTACCAGCGGAAAGACCCGGTGGCTGAGAGCCGCGACGTGGGGCTGCGCGGCCCGCCGGCCGGTCTCACGCCTGCTCCCCGGCGATCAGGCGCTTGGCCAAGTCGGCCGGTTCCAGGTCGCCCAGCAGCGAGAGGTGTCCCTCGTTGCCGTAGAGGCGGTGGATGCTGCGGGTGTCGGTGAAGGCATCGTCGAGCGCCTCCCGGCTGAGGGGTTGGGCATCTCCCTGCACCGCGCCGGCGATGACCAGGCGGCGGGGGGTCAGCAGGGCGGCGAGATGCGGGATGTCGCCCACATCGCGCAGAATGCCCGGCGCCATCACCCCCAACCACTGTTCGCGATACGGGGTCGTGGTCACGAACGAAGCCAGCCCGCCCACCAGGCCGACCCGGGGAATCTTCGGGTCGTACAGCCCCGCCCCGAGGGCGATCAGGCTGGCGGGGCCCAGCCCCAGCAGCGTCATCTTCGCCCGCGTGGCCCCCAGCTGGTCGGCGAGGAACTGCACGCTGATCAACGCATCGGCGATCCACTGCCCCAGCAGCGGTCGCCCCACCCAGATCGCCCACTCGGCGGTGTTGTGGTCGGGGGCCTGGCCAATCTTGTCTCCCGAGGCGGCGTAGTGCCCGCTCACCCGCAGATCGGTGCAGGTGACGGTCGCCCCCGACTGCGAGAGCTGCTGCGCCAGGGGGCGCTGCCAACTGGCCTCGGCTCCCGCCAGGTCGAAGATCACGTAGTGCCCGCGGTCGGGCTGGCCCGGCTTGATCACCAGCCGAATCTCCAGCCCGGGTTCAGGCTCAATCCGTTCGATCCGCAGTCCGGCCGCCGTCGTTTCTTCGGCGACCCGCCGGGGGGTGCGTTTCTCGAGCGGTGCCCCGCCCAGGACCTGCGCTTGCAGCAGGTGCTGCTGCAGCATGGCGTGCGACTCCCACATTGGTTTGTGGGTGGGCCAGGCCGAGCGATGGCCGGCACGCAGGCGGGCCCCCTCCTGGCCGGCGTACTGGGGGAGCGTCACGAAGGTGTCGGGGCGAGTCTCGCCCGGCCAGCAGCGGAGGGTCTCGGGCTCTTCGACCTGGTGAGCCGGTTCGGGAATGGGGTTCCCCTGGCCCTCTCCCTTGAGGTGGAGGGTCATCCAGCCATACATCGCCTCGCGCATCGCCTTGCCGTAGTCGTGCCCCGATTCAAACAGCGGATGCGAGATGAAGTGAGCCTTGTCGTGCAGGCGGAAGACATGCTGGGCCTTGGCGACTGACAGCTGCGCCTGACCGACCGAGAACTGAAAGGCGTCGCGCGAAGCACTGATGACCATCAACGCCCGTGGGGCGACCAGGGCCAGCAGGGCCCATTCTTCGGTGTAGGTCATGGCGGCGGGCACCAGTTCGCACACGCAGCACGCCGCCCCCAGGTACGAGCGGTACGTCCCCACCGAGCAGGTGGGAACCACGACGCCGAAGCGTTCATCAAACGCCCCGGCATACATCGACTGATTGCCCCCGCCGCTGGCGCCGGTGATGCCCAGCCTGGTGCCATCGACTTCGGGACGCGACTGCAGAAAGTCGGCGGCCCGCATGTTTTCGTAGACCTGGATGCCCGGCAGGGTCAGCCCGGTAGGGAGCAGGGTGGCTCCGGTCATTTCGCCATGGTATTCGCCCAGCGCCTTGCCCACCGCCCGTTCCCCTGCGCCGAACGCATCGACCGCCAGCACCACGAAGCCCAGCTTGGCCAGGCCAATGCAGCGGGCCTGCGGGACGGGGTCTTGCTTCGCCCCCTTCCAGTGGCCATGCACGCAGAGCACTGCGGGGAGTGGCCCGGGGCGGTCGGGGAGGTACAGGTTGGCGGTCATCCAGACCCCGGGGAGGGTCTGAAAGACCACTTTCTCGATGCGGTAGCCCTCGCGGTTGAGCACTCCCAGCGTGCGGGGCTCGAGCGGGGACTTTTCGGCGGGGAAGCCTCCCCAGCTGGTCACCAGTTGCTTGCGCAGTTCGTCTTTGCGACGTCGCCAGTCGTCCAATTGGCCGGGGAGGGTGTCGCCCTGGCGAAGCTGGTCAAAACGCTTGAGGATGGTGTCAAGAAACGGTTGCCGCTGGTCGCTGGGCATGAACGTCTCCGCGAGTGGGGGACGGGGTGGGCTGGCTGTCGCCAGAGCATACGGGACGCCGGGGGTGGTGTCGATTCGCCGGGGCCGGGGAAAGAGCCTGCGGCGTGGGTCGGCATTGTCCGGCGGGTCGGTTCGGGCCAAGTCGGGTGGAGGGGAGCCGCGAATTGTCCAACGCCCCGCGCGACGGGCGCGGCGAGTGGTCTGGAACAGCGACTTCGACGCGCCGTTCCAGCGGCGAAGGTCGTTCCGGCCACGAGAGTGAGCGGCGCGGTGGGTGCGGACGTTGTCCCGCGTTCCCCGGGGATGCTACCTTCGCTGAAAGCGGTGGTGCCTCTGGCCAGTTTGGCCAGGTTGCCCAGCATGGCCAGGTTGACGAGTGTGGTGAGAGTGCCGCTGGGGACTGTGGCACTGGGGACGGGGCCACTGAGGAGACGGCTCCCGCTCGGTCGGCGCGGGGTCTGGAATTGAGTCGTGGTGTGGTCGGGCTGGTCTCGAATTGAAAGTTTTACAGGCCGAGGCAAGAGCGGCGAAGAGACCCTCTTGTCGGTCCTTGGGGGAGCCAGTATGGTCCGCCGCGTCATCCCCCGGGATGATCCCTTCGATCTCCCTCCTCCCCACAGCCTCCCGCTGTCCCTCTCCCTCCGCGTGGTGTTCGTTCTGCTGGCCTGCTTTCTGCTGGCCGGTTTCGGACTCGCCCGCAGCCTGACGCCCGCCCCCGCGGGTTTTGGCACCCACCAGCAACTCGGCTTTCCCCCCTGCACCACCCGCGCTCTCTGGAACATTCCATGCCCAGCCTGCGGCATGACCACCAGCTTTGCCCACTTCACCCGGCTGCAACTCCCCTCCGCCCTGCGGGCGAATGCGAGCGGGGTGCTGCTGGCGGTGTTGAGCCTGCTGGCCATTCCCTGGTTCCTGGTTTCGGCGTGGCGGGGACGGCTGGTGGGGGGGCATCGCGTCCTGGACGACCACTGGCTGTGGCTGACGCTGACCTGCCTGGGGTGTGTCGCGACCGAATGGGGCCTGCGGCGACTGTTCGAGTGACCCGCCGCGTGCTCCTGGCGACCCTGCTGCTGCTGCCGCTGCTGTCGGGCTGCCAGATTGTGATTGGGGTCCTGCAGATGGTGCAGGGGAAGCCCGAGGTTCCGGCACACTTTCATCAGAAGACCGGGCGTCGGCTCGAAGAGAAGAACAAGCGGGTGCTGGTGCTGTCCTTCGCCGACTCCCCCGCCCTGTCCGAGCACCCGTCCCTGCCGATCGAAACCGTGCAGCTGGTTGCGTCCAAGCTGCGGGTGCGGGGGGTCCAGACCGTCGATTCGCAGGAGGCGACGCGGTACATGGAGTCGGGCGAGACGTTCGACTTCACGACCGACTACGGCCCGATTGGCGAGAAGTACGAAGCCGACTTCGTGGTGGTGATTGGCTACGAGAACTTCTCGACCCGGCAGGAAAACAGCACCGGTCTGTACCGGGGCACCGCCCGGGCCCGGATCCAGGTCTTTGAACTGACGGGAAAAGAGGGGGAAAAGGTGGCCCGCCGGCTGTACAGCAAGGGGCACGATTCGCGCTACCCGGCCCACACGCCGCTGGAGACCGACTCGATGAATCCCGACCTGTTCCTGCACAAGTTCATGGACACGCTGACAGAAGAACTGGCCCGGCACTTCTACGACCATCCGCCCGGGGTCGACATCTGACCCACTCCCCCGACTCGCCCTGCTGAAACACCCCTCCGTCCCGCCCTTCTCCCGCGGGACACACCTCTCCGACCTGACCGAGTTTCTCGTCACCGTCGCCGCTCTCACCCTGCCCGCGAAGGATCGCCGCATGCCCACCCCTGCCACTCACTCCCGCCCCAGGTTCACCGGATGGTCGCGGGTGGTGTCCCTGTCGTTCCTGCTGGGACTGGCGTTTCTGAACAGTGGCTGCAACGTGGTGATCCTGCTGGGTTACCTGCTGCATGGTCCCCCCACGATCGAGCCCGACTTCCACAAGAAGACGAAGTTGTGGCTGTCGGACCGGGGGAAGACCACGGCGATTGTGTGCTACGCGCCGAAGACGCTGAAGTGGGACAACGAGGCGGTCGATTCGGAGGTGGCCCGGGCGGTGGCGCTGAAGTTCAGCGAGCACAAGATCACGGTGTTCGACCCCGACAAGATCGACGCCTGGATCGACCAGAACCCGAATTACGACAAGGTCACCGAGGTCGCCGCCGAGTACAAGTGCGACTACGTGGTGCACATCGACATTCGCGATTACAGCCTGTTCGCCGCCCAGTCGTCCGACCTGTACCAGGGGCGGTGTGACGCGGTGATCAACGTGTTCCAGATGAACGCCGACAAGACCGACGGCGAGCTGATCTACACGACGGAAGTGCGGTCGCGGTTCCCCACGCGGTCGGAGAAATCGGTCTACGACATCGGGTACGAGGACTTCAAGAACATGTACCTGCTGGCGCTGGGGGACGAGATTGGGAAGAAGTTCTACGAGTACTATTCGGGCGATGAAATCCCGAATGCCGCGTTGCAATAACCCGTGGAGGCGGAAGGGAGGGAGGTTGGGTAAAACAGGGATTTTTTTCGCAGAAAACCGCTGTTTACCAACCCCGGCCCGACTGCTATCTTCCGCCCCCCTCGCGACCCGCACCGTTTCCGGACGGGCCTGGCGAGGGCCGGTCGCATGAGGCGGCCCGGAAGAACACATGGAGGTTGCCGGTTGACTCAGGCTGCACCCAACAAGTTGCGGGTCCTCTTCGTCGATGACGAGGCGCCGATTCGCGAGGTCATGAAAATCGAGCTCCAGCGCATGGGGCACGACACCACCATCTGCGAGGATGGGAAGACCGCGCTCGCCGCCGCTGAACGACACACCTTTGACGCCGCGATTGTCGATCTGCGGATGCCCGGCCTGAGTGGCTGGGATGTGATCGAACAGCTCAAGGTGATCTCGCCCGAGACCGACGTGGTCATCAGCACCGGTCACGGGAGCATGGAGGACGCCATCCAGGCGCTCCGCCGGGGGGCCTACGACTTTCTCACCAAGCCCACCAAGCTGGCGATGATCGCCGGGGTGCTGGGCCGGATCGCCGAGAAGCGGAACCTCAAGCATCGGGCCATCGCCCTCGAAAGCCGCCTCAAGGCGGTCGAGGGGCGGACGCTGGTGGGCCGCAGCGGTCCCATGCTGCAGGTGCAGCAGCTGATCGAAAAAGTCGCCCCCACCGACTCAAACGTGCTGATCCTGGGCGAGACGGGAACCGGGAAAGAACTGGTCGCCCGGCGGATCCACGAACTCAGCAAGCGGGCCTCGCAGCCCTTCGTCGCGGTCAACTGCGGCGCCCTCCCTGAGAACCTGGTCGAAAGTGAACTCTTCGGTCACCGCCGGGGGGCCTTCACCGGCGCCGAAACCGGGCGCAAGGGGCTGATCGAAGTCGCCACGGGGGGGACGCTGTTCCTCGACGAACTGGGCGAACTGGACCGCATGATGCAGGTCAAGCTGCTGCGGGTGCTGGAATCGGGCGAGATGCGACGGGTGGGCGAGAACGACTCGTTCCGCGTCGATATCCGCGTGGTCTGCGCCACCAACCGCAACCTGCTCGAAATGGTCGAGAAAGGGGACTTCCGCGAAGACCTCTTCTTCCGCATCAACACCTTCGAGATCAGCCTCCCCCCACTGCGCGATCGCAAGGGAGATCTGGCCGAACTGGCCCACGCCCTTGTCGCCCGCCACCTCAAGCGGTCCGCCGTCCCCGAGGGGCTGATCACCCCCGAAGTTCTCTCGGCACTCGAGCAGCACGACTGGCCGGGCAACGTGCGGGAGCTGGCGAACGCGCTCGAGCACTCCCTGATTCTCTCGGATGGCAAGGTGCTGCGTCGGGAAGACCTGCCGGCGACAATCACGAGCAAATCCCGCCGCAAGACGATCCCGATGTTCCCCAACGGGGCATCCGCGGGCCGCCCTGCCAGCGACAAACCAAGATCGCTGCGGGAACTCGAGATGGAGGCGATCTTCGAATCGCTGGAGCGGAACGGGGGAGACAAACCCCGCTCGGCCCTCGAACTGGGGATCTCGCTGAAGACGCTGTACAACAAGCTCAACCAGCAGGCCGCCCAGGCCGAAGCGGGCTGAACCAGCGCCGCGTTGTTCCGTCGCGACCCGACGCGTCCTGGGTCACGGCGCGTCCTGGGTCACGACGTCCCCTTCAGGGCTGTCGAACCTGGTGGGGGCCCAGCGTGGCGCGTCGAGAGTTGCGCCGTCGCCCGGTTGGCGTCTGAACGAATGGCGACAGGACCGGTGCCGCAGTGCTGGCGGACGTGACGGGGCCAACCCGAATTCTCCGCCCAGGACCACGCACTTCCCGCGAGCGAACTGTCTCGGGGGGGATGATGCGCGCCGCAGGTTTGTGCGGGCTCGCCCGAGGTGGACCCCGTTCTGCGAACTGGAAGGTGTTGGCAGTCGCAAAGCCGACGCGCTGGCGCGATCTGGCCGCCTGATCCGGCAGGCCGACTGACCAATCGCCTGATCGATCGACCATTCGCTCGACCATTCGATCGACCATACGCTCGCCCGGGCCTCTGTCCGCTCGAGGCCCAGCCCGGCTGGCGGGTTGACTCATCGGTCGCCCAGCGGAGTGCCCCGACGATCTGGGCACCGCACGAATCCAGCCCGGGTCAGTGGCGATAGCGAGCCACATCGGCCGCCGTGAGGTGCCGGTCGTGCAGTGCCGAGGCCACGAGCACTCCCGCCACGCCCCAGGTCTCGACCGTCGCCAGATCTTGCGGGCCCCGCACGCCTCCCCCGGTGATCAGCGGCAGTTGCGGGACCGCCTCTCGAATCTGCTGGCAAAGTGCCGCCGTCGAGAGTCCCGCCCCGACCCCCACCTGGGCGAGATCGAGCACAATCAGCCCCCCCACTCCCACCCCTGCCGCCGCCCGGGCAATCTCGAGTGGACTCAGCCCCCGCCAACCCGCCCCGGGGGTGAGTGGTTCACCCCGCAGCAGGTCGAGGCTGAAGACCACCCGCTCCGCTGGCAACGCGGCGACAATCTGCTCCAGGACCGCGGGCGACGGGCACGACTCGAGCCCGACGACCACCTGCGTCCGCTGCACTGCCCCCAGCCTCACAGCTCGTTCGACCGACGAGACCCCCGCGTCAATCAGCAGACCACCCGCTTCCCGGGCCAGTGCCTCGTACAGCACCCACTGGGGCCGTTCATGCACAATCGCGTCGAGATCGGCGAGGTACAACCGCTCGAGACCAAGTCCCTGGCCAATCGCCCGGGCGACCGCCAGTGGTTCGGCACTGTCGACCAACTGGCTCACGATGGGGCGGTACGACGCACGCTGCCCGGCGACTCCCCGCACGACCACGCCCCCCAGCAGGTCGAGCACCGGGATCACTTGCATGGGACGGGACGCGATCGAAAGGGACGAGAAAGGGACGTGCCGCTCGCGCCGTAAAGGGACGTCCGCCGGCGCGGATCAGCAGATTGGGCACCGCCACGGCACGGTGGACGCACCGGCACGATAGCCGCGACGCATTGCCCACGGGGGGTGACAATGCGAACGGCGAGCTGCGGTTGCTTAAGCTTTCGCGGGTGTCCGGACCAGCCCTCCCAGGCCCATCAACGCGAGGTTGAACAGCACCCACAGGCCAAGGGCCATCAGCACCCCCTCGGTGAAGCCGTAGGAATGCAGCCCCACCCCCAGTTCGTTCACCCCGAACCAACTCCACGCCGTGGCGATGTTCCCCCCGATGGCGAGGATGGCCAGACCACGGTCGGCGACCATCCCCCCCCAGCGGGCGTGCAGCACGAGGGCGTTCCAGAGCACAATGATGAGGGCCCCGTTTTCCTTCGGATCCCAACCCCAGAAGCGGCCCCAGGAATCGTCGGCCCAGAGTCCGCCGAGCACGGTTCCCACGAAGCTCAGCAGAATTGCGAAGCAGAGGGTCCCGTAGGTCATGGCGGTCAGGCTCTTCAGCACCCGCTCTTGCCGGAACGGCGTCAGGGCGTAGGCAATGTAACCCAGCGCCAGGAACCCGGCGACGAATGTCGCGGTGTATCCCAGCGAGATACAGACCACGTGCGTCGCGAGCCAGAACTGCGTGTCCAGCACCGCCTGCATGACCGTGAACGTATCCCCATCGCTGGCCAGCTTGAACGAGATGAAGCGCGTCATGAAGCCGGCGCACGAGGCGATATAGTTGCCAATCCCCATGCGGAACACCCACTCCAGCACCAGCCCGAACAGCACCGCCCCCCAGCCAATGAAGATTGCCGAAGAGTAGAGGTTGGTGACCGGGGGCCGGCCTGAGATGTAGATCCGCCCCACCAGGGCCGCCGTGTGCAGCGCGAAGATAAACAGCAGGGCACAGAAGGTCGCCCACTGCACGGGGCGCCCCAGCCCGACGGTCGCCAGCAGCCAGCCCAGCAGCGTCCCCACCAGGGCCACGATGTACAGCCCATAGGCAATGTGGAAGGCGGCAAAGCGGTTGTAGAACCGTTCGAAGTTGGTCTTGGCCGGGACATACTCGGCCGGGGTGTCCGACTCGAGCAGCGCGAGATAGTTCGCCACCGCTTCATTGAAATCGGCCGACTGTTTCGCTTCGTACGCGGCGAGAATCTTGTTCCACGCCTCGGTCGCCGGTGCAGGCGGACGGCTCTGCAAGACCTGGCTTTCGATGAGGTCGTTGGTGGTCGCCACGATGAGCGGCTTCCACTCGAAGGGAGCCTGAGGCTGCCCTGAGGGCCGCACGGGAACCGCCAGCGGGGGCATCCCTTCCAGCAGGCGTTTCTCGGCCTGCGCGAGATTCGCCCGCACGTCGGCCTCCTGGGAACGGACCGTGGCCACCATCTGGGGATCGGGATCCTTGGGCATTTCCTCCCACCGGAGCGACGCCTGCAGCGCGGTGAAGGACCGGACCCGGCGATCCAGGTCGAGCATCTTTCGCTGGAAGACCCCCAACCCCTCCAGCGTCTTCAATTCGCGGAGCTTGTCGACCTCGGCGTTGAACTCCTTCGCCTTGGAGCCGATCTCTTCCAGCGAGTAGAGAAAGCCCTTGCGCTTCTCGAGTCCGAAGAAGTCCAGGACCTCGAAGTTGTCGATGCGGAAGACCCGGTACCTGGCGTAGCGGGGCGGGGGCTTTTCGGGACCCCGCTGCTTCTCGTCGCTGACCCCCGACATCATCTCGAACAGCCACTGCGTGGCCGTCATCCGCTCATCGTTCGTGTGATCCCGGAGGGTTTCGCCGTTGGAAATGACCTGCAGCGTGTTCCGCGCCAGGGTGTCGAGCGGCTTGACCCGCCCCTGGTAAACAATCGGAATTCGTCCCGCCGCGTCAAAGTCAAAACCCTTCGGGCTGCGATCACTCTTGCCG
>CAIUHT010001491.1 GCA_903898975.1 uncultured Planctomycetaceae bacterium | reverse complement strand
GTTCGCAGCGCCCGTCGTCATTCAGGCGGGCCGCCTCCCCCAGCAGAAGTTTCTGGCAAAAAATCGCGACCACTCCTGCTTCCCCGTGGGGATTCTGCCGCGGTCCGTACACGTTGCCATACCGCAGCACAACCCCTTCGAGGCCGCGTTCGCGGGTAAAGAACTCCAGGTATCGCTCGCCCGCCCGCTTGGCAATGCCATAAGGACTGATCGGCGAAGGGGGCCAATCTTCGGTGGCCGGAACAGGAGTCTCTCCGTACACCGTACCGCCGGAGGCCGCCAGCACAACCCGCTTGACGCCAACACTGCAGGCCTCTTCGAGCAGGTGCAACCAGCCGAGCACATTGGTCTCGGCATCCACGGCAGGATTGCGCACCGAGCGGGACACAGACACCTGGGCCGCATGGTGACAGATCGCGTCTGGCCGGAAATCGGCCAGAACATCCCCCACTTTTTCCCGATGCTTGAGGTCCACCTCAAAGAATTCGACCCCCTTGGGAAGGTTTTCTTCCAAGCCGGACGAAAGGTCATCGATGACCCCGACATGGTGCCCGGAACGGACCAGATGGTCCACGATATGGCTGCCGATAAAACCGGCACCACCCGTCACCAGGATTCGTCGCGGGGGAAAATCCATAAACTTCGGACAGGGAGACAGGGGGAACGCTGAGGCAGCCCATCCATGGCTCGACTAGTCCTGAGTCTCAGTATAGCAAAGCACGCGCTTCGGTGCGGGTCAAGTTGCAGCCTTTTTGTTCAGGCAGGTTCACCGCCATTGAGAGAGACTGTTCGGGTTATCGAGTCTGTTCAAATGGTGACGGTTTCGACATCCGATTCTCTCCCCGTCAATCTCCCTCTCTGTTGTGCTTGAGGGTGGAGTGCGTGGGCGGACTGGAGATTCTCAAGTTCCCGCCATCCGTCCTCTTCCCTTCCGGCGCGCGTCACATCCCGTCCCGTCTCTCAACCGGTTGCCATAACTCGGGCCAACGTTCGCCGAGCAGGAAGAGCAGGCCGGTGTAGAGTCCCAGCAGGACGACCAATTGACCGAGGACGGCCCAACCCTGCCCAGCCCAACCCTGCCCCATCCACTGTGGCACGAGCCATTCTGAACCGGGCCCCCAGGCCACACAGGCGCCTGCAACGGCCCCCGCGATGAGGGCCCGGGCGAGTGTTCCTCCGGGAATCGAAACCCCCGTGAGGGAGCGTGCTTCGTGGAAAACCAGGCCGACGAGAACCAGGGTGCGAAACAGGCTGATCATCGCCCCCCATTCGAGCAGCGGCGGGGTGTTCTCGCCGGGCCACCACCGGGGCCCCAGCCCCAGGACCAGGGGATACAGCAGCAGCAGGGGCAGGGTCACGATCGAAAACAACCGCGAAATCCGCTGCCGGTCTCCATGGGCAGTCAGGATGCAGGCGGTGCCACTCATCACAATCCGCCCGGCCATTTCCCACAACAGGATCCGTCCAATCAGGGCACTTTGTTCGTAGCGGTTGCCAAACAACAGCAGTCCCAACTCACGCGTCAACAGGCTGATGGTCAACGTGGCCACACAGATGCAAATCAACACCCGCACGACCAGGTTGGATTGCCGTAAAAACGCCGGCTTGTCGCCGACTTGATGGAGGTGGGAAAGCCTCTGCTGAAAGACCGGCAACAGGGACAGAACTGGGGCCAGGATGGGCAATCCCAGGTTTTGGGCCGCGGCGTAATAACCAACCTCCGCCTCGGAGACAAACCGTTTCACCAGGGGGAGTTCCGACCCAAACAGCAATCCCTGAAACAGGGCCCCGGCGGCGAGATCGCGGGAATGAGCCCACCATTCCCGCAGGGACATTCGATCCGAATGCCAGATCCAATGGCACCCGAGGAACTGGCACAGCACCAACTGCAGCACAAAACTGGCGGGAATGGCCAGCGCAGCCCCCGGGGGCCCCCAGCCCGCCCCCACAAGACACCAGGCCACCAGCAATCGCGAGAGCCACATGAGTGCAAACGAACTGGCCGAAGAGACGAATTTTCCCTCTCCCACCAGGCACAACAGGCACTGGTGCGCCAAAATCTGGAACGGGATCGCGAATACGAGGCAGCGCAGGGGGGGGACCAATCCGGGGGACTGCAACAGCGATGCCACCCAGGGAGCGCTGATCCAGGCCCCAGCCACCAGGATTCCTCCCGCCACAACCGACAGGCAGACACCCGTGCGGACATATTCCCGTCCACGGGGATGTCCCGCCAG
>CAIUHT010001490.1 GCA_903898975.1 uncultured Planctomycetaceae bacterium | reverse complement strand
GTAATCGGCTTCGACCAGCACCCGCGCGACGTGCGAGTGATCGGGCACACCGAAGACCTCGACATCCTGCAGCCCGAGTCGCTCTTGCAGCTGGCGGACCCAGCCTCGCAGTTGTCCGGGGCGGAGGGGGCCGTTCGCGGTCGATTCGACGACGAAATCGCGGAGGTCTTTCAGGTTGGCATCGCGGGTGTTGATGGAGCAGCCAAACTGGCCGGCGGCCTGTTGGCGATTGGGGGGCGTCCAGAGAGCCCGGATGAGCACGGCGAGGTCATCGAGGCTGAGAACAGGCTCGCCCGTCTGCGGGTCTTGCGCCCGTCCATCAGGCAGGACCGACCAGCCTCCCGCGGGGCCGGCGAGCAGAATGTCCCCCGACGCCTCATCGAGGAAGATTCGCTGGATGCGGCGAAGGCCCGCCAGTCGCCGCATGGTCTCGGGGACCAGTTCGCCGCGAGCCAGGTGGCCGGCAATCGCGGCGTCAAGACGCCGCAAGGCGACGACCCGCAGGGGGGTGGCCTGGGACATGTCTCCGGTGAGTTCGGCCACCCGGGCAGCGGACGCCAGTTTCGCCAGGTCTCGCCCGGCCTGGCGCTGGTTGACTTTCAGCTCGCCGGTCGCATCGACAAAGACGCCGGTGACGTACGGCTTGATGGAGCCAGCCCCCCCCACGGTGTCCCAGGAATCGGGCGAGACGGTGCTGGTGATGAGATCGATGAGGTCGGTGAAGTCGGCGACACTGGCGCCCCCTTGGCGCGAGCGTTCACGGGAGCCAGCCGCCCCCAATCTCCCGCGTTCTTCGCGGAGGGGCATTCGGCGGGCGGTCGCCGCCGCTCCTTCCGCATCTCCGCGTCGCAACTGATCGGCGTGGATTTCGGCGAGAATTCGCGATTTTTCGGCCGGATCGTCGAGTTCATCGGCGATTTTGAGTGCCGTGGGGAGTTCACCGGCGGCCAGCCAGTCGCCAATTGGGAGGTCACGGTTCGGACTTGGGCTGGTGGGGGAATCGGCTGCGAAAGCGGCGTGCGGGACGGTGATGGCAATGGCCAGGGCCATTGCAGCGAGACGGGCGAGCAGGGGGTGGAGCACTGGGGCAACCGCAGGGGGGTGGGGCTGACCCGTGCTGATGATCGGGCGGAGGGGCAGCGAGAGACCGTGGGATGCCAGTTCAGACTCGCGGCGACGGGTCATGAACAACGCCCTTTCCTGCGGAGGGTTGGAAGCTCGGAGCTTTGATCCTCCGACGCGGCACCTCAAGATGCAAGCAAAAAAGCGGAAAAAATGCGGAAAAAACCAGTTGGGGATCGTTGACATCGTGGACTGAAGCCATTTAACTCTGAGCATCGGAGCCCACTGGAGGGCACGAACGCGGGATGAATCAAGACAGTTTTCAGGAGGTGGAGATGGCCACTGCCAAGCCCAAGTCGATCAGCAAGACGGAATTCGTTCGCATCATCACCGAAGAGACCGGCGTCGCCAAGAAGGACGTCGCGGCCGTTCTCGGCGCGGTTGCCGATCTCGTTGGCAAGCATATCGGGAAGAAGGGCCCGGGCGTGATCGCGATTCCCGGCCTCGTGAAGGTCTCGGTGCGAGTCCGTCCGGCCCAGCCTGCGAAGAAGGGCGTCATGAACCCCTTCACCAAGCAGCTGGAGGATCGTCCCGCCAAGCCTGCGAGCCGCAAGGTGCGGGTGATTCCGCTGAAGGCCCTCAAGGACATGGTGAAGTAAGTCCCGCTGGGGACTACTGGCATCGGAGACCATTGGCACCGGAGACCATTGGCACCGGAGACCATTGGCACCGGGGACCATTGGCACCGGGGACCATTGGCACCGGGGACCATTGGCACCGGGGAGATTCGGCACCGGGGAGATTTGGCACAGTCACGCGCGGTTCCGGGGCCTCCCCAACTCCGCCCGTTCCGACACTGCCTGCCCCACCAGCGAGACTGCTCAGAGCGAAGCCTTCCCGGCCCCCCGACAGGGCCTGGGAGCTTCGCTCTGATCGTTTCCCGCGAGCCGTGCGGACGGTTCTGCGACGGGCATCACACCTGGCCCTGACATTCCATGCCTGCCACTGGCGACGCGGACCCTGTGACGCGGGACAGACTCGACTCGGCCTGGCAACAGGCGGTCGCGGCGCTGCTCGCCGAGCCACGGCCCGACGGGCACTGGGTGGGGGAACTGTCCCCCTCGGCGCTCTCGACGAGCACGGCACTGATGGCGCTGCTGCAGTTGCGACACCAGGGAGTGGCCATCGACAGCCGCGTGTTGGCAGGAGGAGTCGACTGGCTGATCGCGGAGCAAGGCCCTGACGGAGGCTGGGGAGACACATCCCTCAGCCACTCCAATATCTCGACGACCATGCTTGTGCGGGCGACGCTGACGGAGATCCGCAGGACCGCTGGCGGGGAGTCGATTGGCGAGGTTCCCGCAGCTGCCCTGGAGCGTGCGGAGGCAGCCATCCTCCAGTTCGGTGGTGTCCCGGCACTGCTGGCCCGCTACGGTCGCGATCGCACGTTTTCGATCCCCATCCTGACCCACTGCGCCTTGGCCGGGCTGGTTGAGTGGCGAGAGATTCCGAGACTGCCGTTTGAGCTGGCCTGTCTCCCCCAGCGGTTCTACAAGTCGGTCCGCCTGCCGGTTGTGTCTTACGCGCTCCCCGCACTGATCGCGATTGGCCAGGTGCGGCATGGAATGGGCCCTCCCTGGAATCCACTGACGCGGTGGATCCGGGACGCGGCGCGGGCTCCCAGCTTGAGGGTGCTGGAGCAGATTCAACCCGTCTCGGGGGGCTACCTGGAGGCGACGCCGCTGACCAGTTTCGTCACGATGAGCCTTGCCGCCCTGGGGCAGGCCCGACACCCGGTCGCCGAGCGCGGGTTGCAGTTTCTGCTGGAGTCGGTGCGGCCCGATGGCAGTTGGCCGATCGACACGAACCTGGCGACCTGGGTCACCACCCTGGCGATCAATGCGCTGGGGCCCGAATTGCCACGGGACCTACGCCCTCCCTTGCAGCAGTGGTTGCTGAACCAGCAGTGGCGACAGACGCATCCCTACACAAATTCGCCTCCCGGAGGCTGGGCCTGGACCGATCTGTCCGGGGGCGTGCCTGATGCCGACGACACGCCGGGGGCGATCCTGGCACTGCTGACCCTGGCTGGGACCAGTGAGCCTCCGGTGGCTGTCCGAGACGCCATCACGGCCGCGGTTGGCTGGTTGCTGGGACTGCAGAATCGGGACGGGGGTTGGCCGACCTTTTGTCGCGGATGGGGATTGCTGCCGTTCGATCGCAGTTCGTGCGATCTGACGGCACACGCCGTCCGGGCACTGCACGCCGCCCGGGGGTGGCTCGACGGGCAGCTGGTGGAGCGCGTGGGAACGGCGACCGATCGGGCGATCCGGTTTCTGAGGGGTCAGCAGCGGTCGGACGGGGCCTGGCTGCCGCTCTGGTTTGGGAACCAGGATGTTCCGGGGGATGAAAACCCGACGTATGGAACGGCCCGGGTGCTGCTGGCCTGCCGTGACCTGATCTCGGACCGGCCCGAACTCGAAGAACTGATGGTGCGGGGGGCCGCCTGGCTGGCCGGGTGCCAGAACCCGGACGGGGGCTTTGGGGGTGGTGGAGGGACGCGGTCCACGCTGGAAGAGACCGGATTGGCGCTGGAGGCGCTCTGTTCCTTGCCTGTCGCAGCCCGGGTTTCGCCCGGGGTGATTCACGCGGGAATCGCCTGGTTGACCGAAGCTGTTGAGCGAGCGGCGTGGCGCGAGCCGTCGCCAATCGGGTTCTACTTTGCTAAACTGTGGTACTTCGAGCGACTCTATCCACTGGTGTTCAGTATTGCCGCCCTTCGCCAGGCCCGAGCCTGGTTGCGGGGGGCAGCCTGAAGGAGTTGAGTCGAGGCGGGGCAGGGGGCTTGCCTCTGCCGGGCGAGGATTGCCAAAATCCAAGCCTGTCGCCAGCTGAGATCCTTACTTGGACCTGAGTCGCAATTCCTGCAGCGGAGCCTGCCTTGACCAGTTCGCAGACCGACTATGACCGGGACGAGTCCCGAGATGTCGCCGTCACCCTCGATCGGGACGACGATGCGGTTCCGACCGGCCAGTCGCGGGCCAGTGGATCGCGTCGCAGTACGAGCCACCTGAAAGCTGTCCCGGAGACGCTGGACCAGCGCGAACAGATCAAGCAGGCGTGCGCCGACTTTGCCCGAGGACTCGACCGCTCGAAGCCCTTCACGAAGCACGAACTGGAGGGCTACGGACGGGATCTGCTGAATCGCCTGCAGCTTCCTGAAAAGTTCCTCGGTTTTGCGATGGTGCTGATCGGGAATTTCTTCTGGAAGCAGCAGTTCCTGGCGGTCCCGTTTCATCGGCGGATGCTGCTGTTGCCGCACTGCCTGAAGCACGCCGAAGGGTGCCCGGCCGATTACGACGAATTCGGGCTCGATTGCGAGAAGTGCGGAGCCTGCTCGATCGCCGATTACAAGGTTCGGGCTGAGCAACTGGGTTACAAGGTGCTTGTGGCCGAGGGCTCGCCGATTGTTCTGAAGATCATTGTGTCGGGCCACATCGACGCGATCCTGGGGGTTTCTTGCCTGAACGTGCTCGAGAAGGCGATCGACAAGGTGCTGATCGCCGGGGTTCCGTCTTATGCGGTTCCCCTGCACTCGGGTGACTGCAAGAACACGTCGCTCGATGAGGCGTGGGTTTGGGATGTGCTGGAGAAGTTTGAAGAGCCCCCGGCTCAGCCCACCGTCAGTTATGTTCCGCTGATGCGGGCCTCGAATGACCTGTTCGAGAGCCGATTCAACGAACTGCTGCCGCGCGTGCGGAGTCGCGGGACACCAGCGGACCTGGAATCGGCACTGGCAGTCACCGAGGCGGTCGCCTACGAGTGGCTGGCCCATGGAGGCAAGCGGTTTCGTCCATTCATCACCCTGGCGGCGTACGATGCGGTCACCGGCGGACAGGCGACTGCGGCGGGGGCCGGTGAGACGCTGCCGCGGTTTTCCAACGCGGTGTGCCAGGTCGCCATGGCGATCGAGGCCTTTCACAAGGCCTCGCTGGTGCATGACGACATCCAGGACGACGATCAGTACCGCTATGGCAAGCAGACCTTGCATCGTCGGCATGGAACCGGCTCGGCGATCAACATTGGCGACCACTTGATTGGCCTGGGCTATCGCCTTGTCACTGGTTCGCGAGGCGAACTGGGGGCCGACGTGGCGGCGGACATTGCCGATCGGATGGCCACGGCCCACCTGCGGTTGTGCGACGGCCAAGGGGCGGAAATGGCCTGGAACGGTG
>CAIUHT010001489.1 GCA_903898975.1 uncultured Planctomycetaceae bacterium | reverse complement strand
CCCGAGCGGGTGACCGCGAAACGCGAGAGTTCGCGTGAGCTGGCGAGCGACAAGGCACGCCAGGCGAGTTGGGAACGGTTCAACGGCGTGGTCGCCGAGCCGCTGGGGGTGCTGCCTCCACTGGTCGCCGAGGAGGAGTTCCCACTGGGGGTGCGCGTCGATCAGCCGCTCGTGGGGGTGCGGTCGGGGTATGAGTACGCGGGGCGGCGGTACGCCACACATTGCCTGACGGCGCCGGGATACGAGGGGGCGTGCTGGTCGGCGTGCGGGCCGGCGGTGCAGTATCGCCTGAAGGTGCGTCCGCCGGGACTGCTGTCGTGCCTGCTGGGGTGCCACGACTTCCGCTACAAGTGGGTGGCGGTGCGTCCGCGGTGGCGTGGCGAGTGGTTGGGAGCGCGGTATCGAGCGGGGTGTCACCGCGGGTGGGGATCTGGTTTTGCGGCAGGTCCCGTTGTGGGCGCGGGGGAACTGGCGTGGAGCGAGCCCGCTGCGGTCTTGAGCCCCGGTCGAGTGTATGGAGTCGAGCCGGTGTGGCCGCAGAGTGAGATCAGCACGCCCGTTCCAGCACTGGACGGAGTCCCGCTCGGTTTGCCTGAACCGGGGGAACTGGATGTGGACGCGGGAGTGCCCGGGGAAATCCCGGTTCCGCTGCTGACGCCCCCCAGTCAGTAGGCGCGAACATCCACGGTGGGGAAGCGTGGAGCGCGGGGCGTGCCGGGATGGTGCCGGTGTCGCCCCGAAGGCTGTCGCAAGCGTCTCAGGTCGCCGGTTTGAGCGAGGCGGGTTGCGTTTCGACAATCTCGAGTTCGGGGAGATTGACCTTGGCGACCCGGCGGCCGAAGACGACGGGGATGATCTCCTTCGAGACGGCGGCGTCGAAAGTGAGGCCGAAGTATTTGTGGGCGGGGGTCGAGAGGCGGAGCACCCACTTGAACAGCTCGACCTTGATGGCCGCCCACCAGGAGAGGCCGGGCTCGAGGATGATTTCTTCTTCGCCCACCTCGATGATCCAGCGTTCCGCGGCGATGTGAATGCGGCCCTGGCGGTGCAGTTCCCGCAGTGCTCCGCGGATATCGGGCTGCTCCATGTAGCCGTAGGTCACGATGACCGAGTCGATATCGTGCCCGATGTTGATCACCTCGTAGCGGTTGCGGGCATCGGCCTCGGCGACCGCCACCTGGTTGACATAGAACAGGGTGACGTGGGAGGGGAGCACGCCGTATTTCTTGAGAAAGATCCGCAGGCTGACGGGGACGTAGTCGTCGAGGCTGCGGATGGGGCGTGAGCAGAGGAACACGGCGGCGCGGTCGCTCTCGACCAGTTTTCGCCGTCCCTGGATGAGCGAGCGGGCATAGGGGAGGTTTTCCTGGAGCGCGAGTTCCTGGTCGTCGAGCATTTCGCGGAGGGCAACCAGCCACTCGAGCTTTTTGCCATCGCGCACGCCAAAGCTGTAGAAGGCGTGGGCGAGGTGTTTCCGGCCCCACTGCCAGGTCGCCATGATGGCGACCAGCACGGCGGCGACCAGCATGGGGAAATAGCCCCCGCTGGCAATCTTCAGCAGGTTGCTCGCGAAAAACACCAGGTCGACCGCCAGCAGCGGGAGACAGACCGCGAAGACCTTCCCGAGCGACCAGTTCCAGCGGTAGAAGGCGACGTATCCAAAGGCGATGGTGGTGATGCCCATCGTCCCCGTGACGGCGATGCCGTAAGCCGAGGCCAGGTTCCCGGCGGTCCGGAACATGAGGGTCACCACCACGCAGCCCAGGAACATCATCCAGTTGACCGCGGGAATGTAGACCTGTCCCGAGGTTTCCCGGCTGGTGAACCGAACCGCCAGTCGGGGGAAGAAGCCCAGGCCGATCGCCTGCTTCACAATCGAGAACATCCCGGTGATGAGCGCCTGCGAGGCGATGAACGCGGCGATCGCCGCGATGACCATGTCGGTCGCCAGCAGGACCTGGTCGACCGTCTCGTGACCGGTGCGGGGGGTCAGGGCATAGAAGCTGTTGGCCCGAGGGGGGACCCCGTTCTCGAGCATGTAGCCAACCTGCCCGGCGTAGTTCATCACCAGGCATGGCAGCACGACCCAGAACCAGGCGAACATGACGGGCCGGCGACCAGAGTCGTGCGGGTCGACGCTTTCGCCCTCGCGGACGGGGTGGTCACCCAGCGAGCTGAAGTGGCCAATGTCGGCGTACTTGGCCTCTCCCCCGGTGATGGCGAGGACGACCACACCCAGGATCACGAACGCCCCAACGCTGGGAAAGCTGGCGAGAAAACTGATCGCCTGCCAGGGGTTGAGTGCCATAAAGACCTCGGGATGGCGGAGCATCCACGGGAGGCCCTTGATCGCGATCCACGGAAACCAGACCAGCAGCATGAACCAGCCAAACAGCCCGCCAATCTGGCTGGTTCCCCGCCACTGCGGTTTGAACAGCACAAACAGGCTGACAAGCGTCGCCAGCAGGGCGATGTTTTCTCCGAGCGGCTCGTAGGCCCCCAGCATCGAGATGGGCGGAGTGATGATGCCGTCGGCGGCAAGCAGCCCGGCGGCGGCGACCACGAGGAACGAGAGGGTCGAGATCCCGAGGATGCGACCGGTGTACCCCTTGAGCAGACCCCACAGGGCGAACGTTCCCCCCTCCCCGTGG
>CAIUHT010001488.1 GCA_903898975.1 uncultured Planctomycetaceae bacterium | reverse complement strand
GCTTCGTCAAAGAATTCGCACACCGCTTGTTCATAAGCGCTGCGGCAGGATCGCCCGCAGACTGCGCCTCAAACCGGATGGCCGGGGCCCCGACCCACCTGGCAATCCACTCGTAAAACTCCTCCCGTCGCAAGGGACGATCGTCCGACGCGAGAAACACCCCCCCGGACTGGCGCCGTTGGCTGCACAGGTCGGCCGCCGCGGCGAGATCGGCGACGTGGATCATGTTGAGCCACGAGTGGGGGTTTCCGGTCAGCGGAACCCCTGCCCGCAACTGATCGACCCGAGCCACCAGGCGACCCGGGCCATAAATCCCCGCCGAGCGGAGGATGCTGGCGTGAGGCCAGTGCTCGCACAGCAACCGTTCTGCCTCGAGGCAGACGCGTCCATTTTCAGCCTGTGGCTCGGTGGGTGAATTCTCGTCCACCCACTCTCCTGCAGATTGGCCATAGACACTGGTGCTGGAGATGGAAATGACCTTCCGGGGAGGGCGATCGAATTTCCCGATCAGGTACCGCAATCCGTCGATATAGACCTGGCGCTGGGAGTGACCCGACTTCCGATCGAGTCCGACAGCCAGCAAGAGTGTGTCGACGGCATCGAAGCGGGGCAGGCTGTCGGGCTCGGTCAGATCTCCCAGCACGGGACGCAAGCCCGCAGCGGCGAGCAATTCAGCCCGTTGGGGCGACCTGGTGAGCGCCCACACAGGCGCTCCGCAAGCAAGCCAGCGACGGGCCACCTCGCTGCCAAGATACCCACAGCCCACAATCAGGTGGCTCGGCTTTGTCTCGGCTGCCATCTTGATCCACCTCTCAGGTCGGACGTCGTGAATCGAAGACTCGCCGATTACCGGCCGCGCGGGGGAGCCGGGGGAGCGTGTCGACGCTCACCAAAGTCGCGCCCATCGCGCCGGGACTCGGGAGAATCGCGGGGGGGCATTGGGCTATCGCGCCGATCCCGACGTTCACCGCGATCGCCACGAACCTCCGCTTGCAGCTTCCGCAATTCCGTTCGCAAATCTTGCAACTGTTCTTGCAAGTCGCCCACGATCCGTGGTTCGACAGCGCCTTCGCGACGTCCAACGGGCGGGCTCCGTTCCCCGTCGGGACCACTCCGAACCTGTAACAGACGCTCCAACCGCTCGGCCTCCTCACCCATGCCCGCCAGGCGAAGGTGCCGAGTTGCCTCTCGAAAATGTTCGACCTGTTGTTCCAGCCTGCCCACCCTCTGTCGCCCGGGAGTTCCCTCCACCTGAACCTCAACGACCTGCTCGCCCCCCTCCCCCCGCGTTACTGATTTCGGCGGGCTGACACGCAACCGCATGGTCTTGGGAGGCGTCTCAGCTTCCGAGCGCCCCTGGGGGGCACCGATCCTTTTCACCTGTGGGGCGGGCGGACCGTCTTTTGACTCAACGGTGGGGGCCTGAACCTGCCAGCGGAATAGTGCGGGGCGTTGACCGGGAGCGGGCGACTGGGGAACTCCCGCTTGCGGTTCCGAAGTCTTGTCTCCCGATGCGGGCTGGAGTTGCAACGTCATGTCTCCGACTT
>CAIUHT010001487.1 GCA_903898975.1 uncultured Planctomycetaceae bacterium | reverse complement strand
GCTCGGCGAACTGGTCGAGCGCCTTGCGTTCGTCCTCGGGCGAGAGGTCGGGCGAGCGGGAGGGACGCTTGGCGTCGGCATCCCAGCCGTACTGGTAATAGCGGGTGACGCCGACCACCTGGAAGCCGCGCGAACCGTACTTTTCGTTCCAGTCGCGAAGATGGGGGAAGGTGGCGATGCAGGGACCGCACCAGACCGCCCAGAAGTCGAGCAGCACGACCTTGCCCTGCAGGTCATTCGACGAGAGGGCTTCCCCGTTCGCCCACGCCTCGGCTTCAAAGGGGATGGCGGGCTGGCCAATGAGGGCCAGTCGCTTCCGCTCGGATTCGATCATCCGTTCGAGCGTCTTCGACTGGGCCAAGTACCGGTTGATGAGGGGCACCTTGCCTTCGCTCTTCTCTTTCAGATCGTTCAGAAGGGCCACGTAGTCAGTGAGCGACTTGAGGGCCGCCTCGGGATCGGTCCGGGCCAGGGCGCTGACCTGGCCGGCACGCCGCTGCAGGTACATCGACAGAATCATCGGCTGGTTGGGGTGCTTCTCGACCTGGCGCTCAAGGAAGCCCAATAGGGTGGCCTCGAGCGGCACGTGCTTGTCGCCCCCCTCGCGATGGGCCACCTGGATTTCGAGCTGCATCGCCTCGGCAAGCCGGGTGGCGGCGGCGGAGTCTTCGGGCTGCGCCTCGTGATCGGCGCGGGCCTCGGTGAGGTTGGTCTGCATGATCGAACGGGCTTCATCGAACGGAGCCCCGTTGTCCAGCAGTTTCGACACCCATCCGCGTCGCAGATCGCTGACCAGGCTCTTGCCCGCGGGGTCGGTCGCCTTGGCCGAGTCGGCATCGGCCAGGGCAGCCCGCCACAGCGGGGCCACCTCTTCAACCTTGCCCATCTCCCGCAGCACATTGCTGGCCAGGTTGAGATTCATCAGCAGCGGCTGGACCGCCTTCTCTGGGGCGGTCTTGCCCTCGGCCCGGAAGAACTCGATGTTGGCCAACAGGTGGCCCAAGGCGTCCTGCACCCGGCCGGCGTTCAACTGCTGCTGCACCAGTCCCTGCCGAAGCATAATCAGGTGGGCCGGCGGGACCTTGTCATCCACCAACGCCTGCAGCTTCTCTTGCGCCTCGTCCAGCTGCGCGGGAGACATCTTTCCGGACTTGGTCCTGGGGAACAGTTGCTGGACTTCCCGGATGCGGTCGGTGAGCTCGTCGGCGACCTGTTTTTCGCCCCCCTTGTCGCCTGGCTTCTCGCTGGACTCCTGCCAGGCCGAGGCGCGACCCGCCCCGAATGCCAGCCCCAACCCCAGAGAGAGTGCCAGCCACCAGTTTTTTTTCCGAATCATGGTTCCCTCGATTGGGCCGTCGGCCCGGAAATTGTGTCATCAGTCCGGACCACTTGGCCCGGCAGTTCCCGCTCTCACCGTGCTGTCAGCTCCCCCCTCGGCTGGCCAGCCAACACACTCCTCGCGCGACTCACCGCGTCCATTCGCTCGAGGCTCTCGCCTTGCCCCCCACGCCCCACCGTTGGCGCTCACTCCCCCTCCCGGGCCTCCACAGTGATGGCCATGACCACCGGTGCCGAGCGATCGGCTCCCTTGACCAGTTCGATCTCGGTGATCAGATCTCCCCGCTGGGGCCGCACGGCCAGGTAGCGAATCTGCCGACCCCGCAGGTCATACGCGAACTGCGAAGCCGGGACATCCACCCGCCGGATGTAGTCGGCGAAGTGCTCGCCGTTCTTCAGGGGGTGATCTTCCGTCTGGCCATCGGCGAAGTGCAGCCGCACAATCATCGAGACCGAACCCTTTTCTCCAATCGGGAAGCCCCAGCCACTCACTCCGGACAGCAGGTGGATGGCGCGGGCCGCCGAGTTGCAGGGCAACTTCACCGACTTCGGCATCTTGGGGGCCACCTTTCCCTCGGGACCATTCAGCAGCACCACGTTGGCGACCCGATCTCCCTGCGGATCGACCAGCTGGAAGGGAACCCCCTCGAAGGTCTTGGGACTCCAGTCGTCGAACACCAGCCGCTCCGCCTCTCCCTCGGGGTCGAAGAACATCCCACGGGTGCTGACGATGGTGGCGACCTTCCGCAGATCAAGCGGCACGAACTGCCCGCGCTGCGCGAGAAACTCAAGCAGGTGCGACAGTTCCACGGGGGTGATCTGCTTCTCGAACCCCTCGGGCATCAGCGACTTGTTCGAGGCGATCAGTTCCTCGACATCGTCGCGGAGCACCGTGTGCCGCTTGGCTTCACTGTCGATCAGCTCGAGGCTGGTCTTGCTTTCCCCCGCGAGCAGCCCCGACAGCGTCCGGCCATCTTTCAGGCTGACGGTGTAGACCCGGAAGTTCCCCTCGACGCTGCGGTTGGGGTCGATCACGTTCGTCAGCATCTCAAGCTTGGGGTGCACGGCCATCCCGGTCAGGTCGGGACCAATTGCCTCCCCCTCCCCGCTGTGGCGATGGCATTTCGCGCAGTTCTTCTTGAAGACCTCGTGCCCCGCCTTCGCATTCCCCGATTTAAGAGCGACCGGAATCAGTTCCTGCAGCACCTTCTCGCGGTCGGGGCTGGGGAGCCCCCCGCCGGCGGCCAGCAGTTTTTTCGCCCGCTCGGCGAGCGTCTTGTTCGGATGCACCGACAGCGCCTGCCGCTGGTCGAGCTTGAGATCTCCCAACTGCATCTCGCGGGCCTCGAGCCCATCCAGCAGTGCCGTGACCCCCTCGGGTCGCAGCAGCAGCACCCGGACCGCCACCCCGCGCAGCGCGGGGGTCATCCCGGCGGCTCGTTCGACCAGCTTCGCCCCCAAGCCCGCGGCCTGGCTTCCCGCGAGCGAGTCGACCAGGCCCGCGGCCAACCCTGGCTGTGTCTGTGCCGTCACCAGCCCCAGCACCTGGTCGACCACCTGGTCGTCGGCCACCCGGAACGACACCAGTTCTCTCGCAGCCGCAATTCGCTGCTCGTCGTTCGCCTTGGCATCGCCGGCGGCGGCCAGCAGATCGGTCACAATCTGCCCGGCGAACTTCTCGAGCTCGCGACTGCCCATGTTGGATCCGAGCCGCACGAGATTCCCCTTCGACCCCGCCGGCAGTTTCGCCAGCAGCCTCGACAGCGACTGTTCGGCCTGCGGCGAGAGGGCGACCTTGTGCCCCGCGGGCCAGCCTTTTACCAGGCCGGCGACCACGGCGGCCGCGGCGGCGGGGGCCGATTTCTCGAGCCCCTGCACCACGGCATTCACACTGGCCGCATCGGGTTCCCCCCGGGCCCAGTGCTCGGCGGCCCGCGTGACAATCTGCAAAGACTTCTCGGGCAGCTGGGCCTGCCCCTCGGCGGGCAGCGCCGGCAGCACAAACGCCGCCTGCATGGCAGTCGCGCTGGTCACCGCGTCGGCGAGCCAGCGATCCTGCACGGTCTCGGGCTGGGCCAGCAACTCGGCCACCAACCGGCCCGCCTTCGCGTCGGCGGGCTGATCGGCCAAGGCCAGCACTCCGGCCAATCGCACCTGTGGTTCGCGGTCGGCGACGGTCCCGGCCTTCGCCAGGGCCTCGATCGCCCCGGCCCCAGCGGGCAGCACCTGGGCGGCATTCCGCCGGACCCCCGGCGAGGGATGCTGCAGCGCCCCGGCCACCACCTGCCAGACCGCCCCCTGGGGCTGCTCGATCTGACCGAGCCCCTTGAGGGTCCAGAGGGCATGGATCGCGCCGGGATTGAGCCCAATCTCATCGACCGTCGTCGCCTGCACCAGTTTCAGCAGCGCGGGAACCACATCGGGCTGACCACGTTCGATCAGCAGCCGCTGGGCGTGCCGACGCCAGAAGGCGTTGGTGTCGGAGAGGGCGGCGACCAGCTCGGCAGGGGAAGCCCCGGCCAGCGTTCGTCGCGGTTTCGTCGCCTGTTCTCCCTTGTAGACCACCCGGTAGACCCGCCCCAGCTTGCGATCGCGGAGGTCGGTCTCGTAGGCGTTCCCCTTGCCGGTCTTGAATCCGGCGGGAGTGGGGTTGTGCTGCACAATGTAGTTGTACCAGTCGAGCACCCAGACCTGCCCGTCGGGGCCCACCTCGGCCATGATGGGGGCGGCCCATTCGTCGTCGCTGGCCACCAGGTTGCCCGGGCTGGCCGAGCGGAAATCGGCCCCCTGCCCGTTCAGCAGGAAGATGCCCACCAGGTGCCCGGTCGGCTCGCAGACAAACGCCGTGCGGTTCCAGAAATCGCGGGGGTAGGCCCGGGCGGTGTAGAGGGCATGCCCGGCCCCGGCGGTGTACCCCCCGAACTGATCGACCTGCCGCACGCGTTCGGTGACCGGGCGGAACAGGTGACTGTTGGCGATGGTTCCGAGCGTCTCGGGGCCCCAGCCCTTCACCCGCTCGTAATACCGGTTGGCGACCGGCATGTAGACGCTGGGATTGTGGTTGGCGGTGGAGCCAAAGACCACTCCCTCTTCGCTCAGGCCCAGCCCCCAGGTGTTGTTATTGGTCGAGCGGACGAACTCGAGTTCCGAGCCATCGGGGCGGAAGCGGAAGAAGCCCATGCGGAACGACTGCTGTTTCGTTCCCCGCACCACCGGGGCCGAGTCGTTGTAACCCTGCATCGCCCAGATCCAGTTGTCGAGGCCGTACTGGAAGTTGCTGACCCCGCCATGGGTGTCCCCCATGCCCCAGCCGGAAAAGACCACCGTCCGTTCGTCGGCGACATCGTCCCCCGTGGTGTCCTTGAGAAAGACAGTCTCGGTTCCATCCTGCACCAGCACCCCGCCACGGGCGAAGATGAGCGCGGTGGGAATCGAGAGTTTCTCGGCGAAGACGGTGAACTTGTCGGCCCGCCCGTCGCCGTTGGTGTCTTCACAGATCTGGATCTTGTCGCGCCCCTGCCCGCGGGGCTGGAGTTCGTTCGGGTAGTCGAAGGTTTCACAAAGCCAGAGGCGGCCCCGTTCGTCCCAGTTCATGGCGATTGGTTTGCCAGCCAGCTGGCTCTCGTCGACGAACAGTTCGACCTGGAAGTCTTTGAGCGTCTGGTAGTGCTTCTGCGACTCAGCCGCGGAGACTGGCTTCTGCATCTTGGTGTGGGCCTCGCCCTGCACGCCCCACTGCTTGCCAGGCAGGTAGTGCGGAATCTTGTTCCCCACCTCGACGTAGTCGAACGGGGCGACATCCGTGCGGGGGGGCGTGGTGGCCAGCCGGGCGAACGAGCGAGGGTCGTTGTAGACCGGGGCGGCCTGGGGGTCGCGACCGACCGCCCACAGCACTCCCCGCTCGACCAGGTTCTGGAAACCGGGGTGGCCCCAGGTTTTTTCGTCGT
>CAIUHT010001486.1 GCA_903898975.1 uncultured Planctomycetaceae bacterium | reverse complement strand
GTGAACTCGCGGGTTGCGGTCTGCGAGCCGAAGTGGGCGATGAGGCGGATCGACCAGGCATACATTCCCGTGGCCAGGCCTGACTGGGCCTGGAAGCTGAACCGCAGCGGCGTTTGTGCGAACAACTGGCTGGTGTTGAACCAGACACTGGGCTGCGCGGTGCCATTGAAGGTGAATTGGGCCTCGAGGCGGTCGGGGGTTCGGAACAGTTCGTAGCGGGTTTCGAGGGAGACCAGGGGCTGGGGGTTGGCTTCCACCGAGTCATACCGCAGGGTCAGCGGCCCGACGGAATGACTGAACTGCACCGCTCCAGTCAACGGGGTGACCGCGTAGTGACCCTGAGAAAGTCCTGGGGCGAGCGGGATGTCGGCGAGATTGAGGGAGGCGGCGAAGGGAGAGACGACGTTGATGGCGACTTCGACTTCGTCACTCTCGCCCACACCATCGTGCGCGCGGTACCGAAAACTGTCGACGCCGAAGCGATTGGGTTGGGGGATATAGAGGAAGTGCCCACCCGAGGTGAGGGAGAGGGTGCCCCAGGCGGGGAGCGCGGTGATGACCGGCTGGAGCGTGTCGCCGTCGCGGTCCCAGTCATTGGCGAGGAGTGAGGAGGCTCCCGCGGAGGCGGTGTCGAAGCGATCGGTGGTGCAGGTGTAAGAGTCGGCGCGGGCGAGGGGGAGCGTGTTGCCAACGGTCAGCGAGACCGTGGTGAGGTTGCCCAGGGCGAGCCCGTCGAACGGCTGGTAGGTGAATTGCAGCGTGCCGGTGTAACCAGCGGCTGGAGTGTAGGTGAAACGTCCATCGGCGAGCAGACTGAGCGAGCCGAGCGTGGGCAAATCGACCAGCTGAGCCGTGAGGGGCGCGCCAGTCGGCGAAGTGTCATTGGCGAGAAGGCTGACGGGGGCGACGAAGGTGCGATCGTGCAGCAGGGAGAATTGATCATTGCGGCCGAGCGGGGCGGCAAGGAGTGTGCGGGTTTCGAGGGGCTGGATGGCGGGGAGCGGCAGGGGGGCCAACCGCCGCCGGCGGAAGGAATCTGCAGACCGGCGGGTTGGCGCCTGCAGCCGGACTCGAGCGAGTCGAAGGCGAGCCAGCCAGTTATTCCAAGAAGAGCCGAGAGGGGCAGAGCCGAGAGGGGCAGAGCCGAGAGAGGAGCGGACCATGAGACGCCTCATCCAACGGAGCCGTTACAGCGGGAACTATCTCAGCTGGGCGAGGAGTGCCGGGGGGTGGAGGAAGCCGGAAGAAAGCGACCGGATCCAGACCGCGAGGCGTCCGCCTGAGCCACGGGACATAATGCCCGATAGAATCCGAGATGCAAGAAAAAATTCGAAAGAATTTTGGTTGGCTCAGTTCCGGGATCGCCGGGGTGAGGGCTGGCGGGAGCGGAAAGTGGCTGGTTTAAAGCCGGTTTTCGAGCCAAAAGAGGGGTGCCTGGGGGCGACTTTTTGCGAGTTGAGGCGGGGTGGTCTGGGGGCTGGTTCGCCGTCACCGATGAAGGCCGAGGGGTTTTCGACCGCGACGTCGCCTGAACTGGGCCGGGCGGCCGAGGCATGTTCCAAGCCGCCGCTGGTGGAGCATCGGCAGGGACGGCGAGCGCTGGGCAGCCGAGTCGGGGTCAACCGGGTGTGATACCGCCGTGGGTGCGATGCGCGCGCTGATCGATTGAATGTGGCGCACCGCAGATTGGGTGGTGAACGTGATTGGGGCCACCCAGTCTGTCGATGTGTGGCGGACGCGAACGCCATGGCGGCTGGGGTGCAACCTCACCCTTCCGCTCGCGTGGTTTCGAGTCGCCCAGGAGCGGCTCGGACGGAGCTTCGCCGTCCCGGAGGTACAGGCGCGGTTGGAGCGAATCAGGGTCCCGGGGTTTGCGCCCGCCAGAAGGCGCAATCGTGACGGGATTGTTTCAGGCGCCCTCAAGAGAGCCAGCCTCGTCGCACACGATTCGTCAGGATGCTGCGGGACCGAACGGTCGTGTCGCATTGTCCTGGTTGGCTCAAGAGCGACATCGGGTGCCTGTGTCGCGAAGCCACCCACAGACCAATGGGGGCGTCCCAGTCAGGAGTCCTGACCCGGTTCCCTATCCACGCTCATCCCCAGCCTCACGTTGGCTCTTGCGGCAGTGCTTCCCTGCGGGCGGCGAGGGCGGCTTTCACGGCGGTGTACATCGAGGCGTAGTCGTCGGGCTTCTGCTGCGGGGATCGAGCCGGGATGGCCTG
>CAIUHT010001485.1 GCA_903898975.1 uncultured Planctomycetaceae bacterium | reverse complement strand
GCGGTCGTACTCAAAACCTACCCCAGCCGGTGGCAACTGGTGGGAGTCCTCGGAGCCCTCCTCTGCCTGGCGGGATTGCTCGCCGACGGAGTCCGGCGGGCCATTCCCCTCAGCGACTTTCTCTGGGCGGCGACCGTCCCCGCCGGGTACGCCGTGGCGAATATCGTGGTCCGCCGTCAGCTTCGATCGGTCCCCCCACTCTGGCTCACCTGCCTCTCCCTGGGTCTGGCCGCACTGGTCCTGGTTCCGCTTTCGCCCCTGCTCAGCCAGTGGTGGCCCCCGGCTCCTCCCGCCGAGCCACCCCCGCCCGGCCAACCGACCGCCGCCCTGCTGGTGCTGGGAGTGTTGGGGACCGGGCTGGCGACGTGGTGGTTCAACACCATGGTGCAACTGCGGGGTCCATTGTTTGCCGGGATGTCGACCAACCTGGTCCCCCTCGGGGCGCTGCTCTGGGGATGGGCCGACAGCGAGCAGGTGAGCCCGACGCAGGGGGCCGCCGTGGTGGGCATTGTCGCAATGGTCGCACTGGTCCAGTGGGGAACCGTCAGTCCCCCCGCGGAACCACCCAAATCCGCTGGCCCCGCAGACGAAAACCGCTGAGCCAACCCGCCGAGCCGGGCCGGGCGTCGCGGTGGCGAACCGAAATCGCCCCAGCGATTTGAGTCGAGCCGCCTGGCGACCCCGCGGCAAAGCCGCTGCCTCTTGGCGGGGGCCGCGAATGGCCAGCCGACGGCGAGGGAAGTGGCGGAACGGGTTTGGAGTGCGATCGGAGAGCGATCGACAGAGGTCGCGCCGGCAGGAGTGAGTCATTCCCCGCCAGGCCGCTGGCGACGCCGCCACCGTCCAGCCCTGGCCCGGACGAACCTCGGGAACGCGGCTCCCCCGGGCCCGGACGATCCCGTCAAAGCCAGGGATTTGGGCACGATTCCGCCGTTCCCGGGCGATGACTTCCCATCGGCGACCGGCTGGTGGGAATGGCCCGTTGGACCGCTGCGGGGCCTGATTCTGGCCCGCCTTTCCAGCGGACAAGGGTCTGGCTGGGGGGGCCTGGCGTCAGGCTCGCGCCAACCCCCACCGTCTCAGCGGTGCGGTCAATCGTCAGCACCGACAAGGTCGTCGGGCGAATTCCGCGGATTCTTTCCGGTTTTTCCCCACCCGCTCCGGCATCAGATAGACTGGAATGGAACGACCGGCGAGCGGACCCTGGACGGGTCGCAGCCGCTGGACTCCCTGGGGGCGGCTGCCCACAGGGAGAGTTTCCACCAGGTCGAGTCACGCGGGGATGGGGCAGGGGGACGGCAAAATGCAGATCACTCGTCGAGTGTGGACCGGAATGTTGCTGGCGGCGGGGCTGATGGGCCGCGTCGCGCAGGCCCAGTCGCCGGTGGTCCCCGACGACCGCCAGCGGTATCCGTGGGCCGAGAAGATGTTCGCGGAACTCGAGCATGACTTCGGCGTCGTGGCCCGCGGGTCAGACACCCGCCACCGCATTGAGATCACCAACCTCTACAAGGAAGAGGTGCACATCGGGCAGATCACCACCACGTGTGGCTGCACGGCGGTCCGCCCGTCGCAGAATGTGCTGGCGAGCAACCAGAAGGCATTCATCGAAATCACGATGGATACCCGCAAGTTCGTCAATCAGAAGCACTCGAGCGTGAAGGTGATCTTCGACAAGCCCCTCTATGGCGAAGTCTGGATCCCGATCAAGGCGTACATCCGCAACGACGTGGTGCTGAACCCCGGGAGTGCCGAGTTTGGCGCGGTGGCCCGCGGCAACCTCACCGAGCGTCGCCTCGAAGTCTCGTACGCCGGTCGCGCCGACTGGAAGGTCCGCGAGGTTGTCTCGAAGAACCCGCACCTCGACGTGGAGCTGCGGGAGACCTCCCGGGCCAACAACCGGGTGAAGTACGACCTGCTGGTTCGGCTCAAGCCCGGGGCCCCGACGGGCGAGTTCCGCGATCAACTGACGCTGCTGACCGATGACGAGGGGAACCCGCAGATTCCTGTGCTGGTCGAAGGTCGAATCGAAGAGGACTTCCAGGTGACCGCCGACGTGGTCGATTTCGGGACACTCACTCCCGGAGCCAAGGCGACCCGCAACGTGGTCATCAAGGGCCGGCGACCCTTCAAGGTCGCACAACTCGACTGCGAGAAACTCCCCGGGGCGCTCGAAGCCCGTCTCCCGGCTGCCGACAAGCAGGTGCAGATCGTCCCGGTGTCGCTCACCGCTCCCGCCACCGAGGGGACCCACACCGAGGTGCTGCAGTTCCGCATCGAGGGGGAGACCGAGCCGGTGAACTGCAAGGTCTTCTTCAAGGTCGCGGGAGCCGGCAACAACGCCACGGTCGGGAGCACCCCCGCGAAGTAAACCCGCAACCCGCGGCACAGTCACGCCACTCCTGGGTGGAACGAGTCACACCAAGAATCAACAGCAGTCAACATCGAGGATCTGGAAAGGCACTGGAACGGGGGACGGTACTCCCCCAACCAGGGCACCATCTGTGGCGGATGGTTCGCACACCCCGGCTGGGTCAACCCAGGCGGGGTGTGCGGCGTTTTAGCCCCCGCAAAAGGTCTCTCTCGTCACATCTGTTTGCCCGGCACACATTCCCGAGGCCCACATTCCCGAGGCCCACATTCCCGGGGCACACATTCCCGGGGCACAGAGACACCGGGCACAAACTCCCGCAGCTCAGCCTTCGCCAGCACGAGTTTCCGCGCAACGGGTCGCAAGAGACCGCAACAACCACAACCAGGGCGCTGGGCGCCACTCCCTGATGCGCAACGCGGGTGATTGCCGCAGGCCAGCTCTTTGTCGAGCGGTGTACGCTGGAAGCGGGACCGGTCCCCGGGACGCGGGTGAGTGACTCGGGTGAGCGGCGCGGGTGAGTGAAGAGGGTGAGTCGCGTGAGCAACGGTTCCGCATCAATCGCTGGCAATCGGCCCTCAGGCCCGCGACGATGAACGATGCGAGTGTGTCTCCGGGCGGGGTGGAGCCCCCGGCTGGAACGCTTGGCCGCCCCGGCGTTTTTCAATCGATCCGTACCTCAGACCCACGTCGAGATGGACCCCCAGCCCAGCCCCTCCTCGCCCGCTTCACCAGCTTCCCCAGCCTCTCGTGGTGCGCCCGGGGCCCGGCGGGCCACCCATGTGCCCGTGCTGTTGCGTGAGGTGTTGCAGGCCCTCGAATTGACCCCCGGGCTGACGGTCGTCGATGGGACCCTTGGGGCAGGGGGGCACAGCTTGCAAATCTTACAACGACTCGGCCCGTCCGGTCGGTTGATTTCCCTTGACCGCGATCAGGGAATGATCGATCTTGCCCGCCCCCGACTGGCGGCTCCCAATGCGAAACTGGTTCACGCCAGTTACGCACAGCTTCCCGAGGTGCTCGCCCGCCTGGGAATCGACCGTGTCGATCGCATCCTGCTCGACCTCGGTTGGTGCTCCGATCAACTCGCCGCCGCCGACCGCGGCTTCAGCTTCCAGACCGACGCCCCTCTCGACCTCCGCTACGACACCTCCACTGCAACGCCCGCCTGGCAACTGCTGGCCTCGGCCTCCGAGGAGCAGCTGGTTGACTGGTTCGAAAGCTTCGGCGAAGACCGGTTGGCCCGACAGCATGCCCGCCGAATCGTCGCTCATCGTCAACAACACCCCCTCCAGACCACGTTCGACCTGGTGACGGCCCTCACGGGCCAGCCCGGACCCTGGACTGCCCGCGGACCCGACAGTCGGCACCCCGCGACCCAGGTCTTCCAGGCCCTGCGCATCGCCGTCAACCGCGAACTGGACCATCTTGCTCAGGCACTCGACGGAGTGAGTGACTCATGTCTGAAACAGCACGGGATCCTGGCGGTCATCAGCTTCCACTCCCTGGAAGACCGGATGGTCAAACAGTCCTTTCGCGACCCGACGCGCTGGCAGCCGCTGCTCTCGAAGCCGGTCTCGGCATCCCCCGCCGAGCAGCGCCTCAATCCCCGCTCCCGGACGGCGCAGCTCCGCGCCGCGAGAAAGATCTCGCCCGACCTCTCTCCGCTCCCCCCACCGACCGGCCTCCCCCCCGTGCCGTAGTCCCGCAGGCCGGCCCCGCTGGTCACCCCCTCGCGGGTGCCACCTCGGCTCCCCCTCCGCGGGCCAATCCCGCCGCTGGTCCCTCCGCTCAAGCCGCTCCCTCGGCCCCCCGGCCGGTCGCCGCCCCGCCCGCTCCTGCCAAATCGGCCGCAGCCCCCAAGTCGGTCGCCGCCCCCGCCGCTCCGGCGGAGGACTGGGGCCTGGGTGCCCCCGCCCCCACCCGCTCGTGGAGCCGGACGCTCGCCGTGGGCCTGGCCCTCGGCCTCACCGGGACCGCCGGGACGATGGCGTATCGCACCTACGGTCCCGCGTTGTGGCAGCAGGTGCAGTCCTCCGCCGCCCAACCCGCCGACGCTGACGCCACCACCCCGGGTGACGCTGTCGCCGCGACCGAAGGTGACGACGCTCCCGCCGCCCCCCCCGCGACCCTCGACACCGACGCCCTGTTCGACGAACAGCCGGCCCCCGTGCGGAAGGCCTCGCACCAGGCCCCCGCCCGCTCGCGCGACAGCTTCGACAATCTCGCCGATGCCGACACCGACCTCGACGACATCGAATCATCGATCGCCGCCGGCCAGTCGGAACCGGCCGATGACGCGGGGCCGAACCACTCGTTCCCCGGGTTGAACCGCCGCCCCAAGCCCGGTCCCGCGGCTCGCGTCACCACCACCACGCTCCCCGCCGAAGAACCCGCCGACTCGCCCGAGTCGGAGTTCGACGAAGCACCGGTGCAACCTCCCCGCCGCATCACCGCGCTCCCCCGCGCCTCGCGCACCGTCGAACCGGTCGAAGAACCCGCTGTCGATGTTCCCTCGCTGGCGGATGACGAACCCGAACTGGCGGGCGACGTCCGTCCCCCCGCACAGTCCGAACCGGCCGAAGAATTCGCAGAGCCCGAGGAAGAGGCCCCCCGGCTGCGCTTCCCCCGGCGAACTCCCGTCGTGACCGAGGCTCCCGCGCAACTCGATGATGCCACCCCGCCCCTGCGGCGGACCCCGTCGTCCACCGTCCCTGCCAGTCTCGACGAACCGGTCGCCGATGTGGAAGACGACTCGGTCGATGGTTACGTCTCGGTCGATCCCCGCGAACGGCGGGCCCTCAGCCGGATCCAGGTGATGCGGGCCGACAACCCCACCGGCCATATCGCCGAGGCCGGGGAACCGACCGGCCGCCGGGGCGATCCCGATCGCCAGCCCATCACCCCCAAGGGGGCCCGCACCGCGATTGGTCCGACCGCCGCCCGGTCGCCGTCCCCACGCTCGCCCGTCTACCTGGTCGAGCAGACCGACACTTACTGGAGCATCTCGAAAAAGCTCTACGGCACACCGCGGTTCTTCCAGGCGCTGGCCGAGCACAACCGCGACCGCGTTCCCCAGCCTGAGCAGTTGCGGGCCGGGGTCGAATTGCAGACCCCCCCGGCGGAGGAACTGGTCGAGCAGTACGCCCGCTTCATTCCCGCGGGGGGCAGCGGGGCCGGTGGATCGGCGACCCGCGACATTGCCCGTGAAGAACCGGGAGCCGCCCCGCTGGGGGTCGCTTCAGGCACTCCCACCCGGCGGGTCCCCGACCGCGCGGTCGCGGAAGGGCGGCAAGTGGCCGAGGGCCGCGGAGCGATCGATCCCCGTGAACTCCACCGCGATCAGGACGACTTGGGATTCCACTTCGGAAACAACGGCGAACCGCTGTACCGCGTCGGAGATGGGGACACCCTCACCTCCATCGCCCAGCAGCACCTGGGGAAGGCGTCGCGGTCGTATGAGTTGTACCAGTTGAACCAGGAACGACTGGCCGATCCGGATCGACTGCGGGTGGGAACAATTCTCAAGCTTCCCGTCGACGCCAGTCGGATCGGGGTGGTTCCCAAGGGGACGCGCGTCCGATAGAGAGCAGTGCCCCCGGGCATGGCGCTCGGGGTCCGCCCGCTTCTCCCTGGCTCGTGCGTCTCATGCTTGGACGGTTCCTGGCGGCCCTGCTGCTGGTGATGCTGGTGGCCCTCGCCGGGACCGCCCTCGAAAAGCACAACCGCGAGCAACTCCGGCAGATCAGCCTGCAGACCTACCGCTGGCAGGTGCTGCAGCGGGAATACGCCCGCGCCCGGCTGATGGCCGAGACCGAGGGAGCACCCGCCCGCATGCTCGAACGGCTGGGCCGGGCCCCCGCCCAGCTTCCGGGTACCGCTCCCCGCGCCGCTATCGCCGAGACCCTGGCCGACCATCAGTCGCTTGATCAGCCGGTGCTCGATCCGCAGGCGCTCGACTCTGAAGAGGGGCTGCCGGGCGGTGTGGCGGCTGGTGAAGTCCCCTCACCCGATCGGCTGTCGCTCGACGTGCCCGACGAGGAGGTGGCCGATCCCGCCGCTGGCCCCGCTTCGGACCGGGTCGCCGGTCGCGAACGGGTGGAACCGGGAGACTGAGCCGTGGCCGAACCGACCGGCCCGCCTCCAACCCCCACGGGACCAAATCGGGCCCACGCCATCAGCGCTACGGGCACCAACGCCGCGGCCACCAACGCCGCGGCCAACAACGCGACGGGGATCAACTCGACGGGAATCAACGCCACTCGTGGAGGCGAGGCCAGCGCTCCTGTGGGGCCCGTCGTGGGAGGGCATGAACCGCCCCGCCGGGAACCGTCGCGTCCGGGCCAGCCCCCTGGCGATCAGCCGCATCAAGCCGTGGGTGAAGCTCGCGCACCATCGCCAGCGACACAGTCACCCCCGCGGAGTTCGTCCCAGCCCGGGGTGCCACAACCAGCGGTGCCTGGGCCGGCGGGCTCCCCGTCTGTGCTCGCCCAGCCTGGTGCCCTGAAGACGGGTGCGCCTCAGACGTCGGCGGCGGGTGTGCAGACCTCGGGGCGTCAACCGACAGTGGAGCGCCCGGCGTTGGATGGAGGCGAGGCCTCACGGGCGAGAGAGTCTTTGTCGGCCAGGGCGCGACAGCCTTGGGGGGGAGCCCGCCCCACTCAGCCCGCGCGGCCCGCTTCCTCCGACCCCAAGCGAATTGTCCGGATCGATCCCCCCGACCCCTTCGGGGATTGCCTCACGAGCCAAGGCCCGACCGAGCATTCCTCCGACAATCCCGCCCATCCGACGTCGGGGCTCACCACAGACCACATCACAGGCTTCTCCCGTACCAAGACCCTGCTGCGGTCGCCAACTCCGGCAACTCCGCCAGCGGACGCCTCCGCCGGGTCCTCAGGTCCGACGTCCAGCGTTCCGTCCGACCGGGTCGCCTCCGCGACAGACACTGGCGCTTCGGAGGCAACGGATCACCCCCCAGGTTCCCAGCGGCTGCGCGAGGTGCTCTCGCTCCTCTTCCCCGCATTCGTCTCCGCACCGACCCCGGCGAAGGTCCATTCCCCTCCCACGTCCCCTGCTCGAAAATCCCTCCTCGCTCGATTGCTGGGGAGCGACGAGGGGACGCTCGCCGAGGCGGATGCGCCGACCGCGTCACACGGGTTGTCAGACACAGGGGAATCCGCAGACGAAGAGTTAGACCCAGACAGACACGAAGGCGCAGACCAGGGCTTCGACACACACGACTCCGCCTGGGCCGACGCGGCAGCTTGTGATCCTGCTGTCGAGTTGCACGCAGAGCCGGCTTGCTCGCCCACCACCCTCCGCTGGCGGGTGCGTGGGCTGGCGCTGGGGGTGTTGGCCTTGCTGGCCGTTCTCACCGCCCGACTGTGGTGGCTGCACCAGATCCATGGCCAGGCCCTGCAGGGGCTGGCCAGTCGGCAACGCGTGACGCGCGAACCGGTCGCCCCGCGCCCCGGAGATATTCTCGACCGGCAGGGACTGGTGCTCGCCACCTCGATCGAGACCCGCAGCCTGTTCGTCGTTCCCCGCAAGCTCCCCGATCTCGAGCAGGCCGCTCAGCAATTGGCCGGTCCACTCGGGTTGGAACCCGCCCCGCTGCTCGCCCGGCTCAAAGAGCACCGCGGCAAGGGGTTCTTGTGGATCAAGCGCCGCCTCGATGAGGCCG
>CAIUHT010001484.1 GCA_903898975.1 uncultured Planctomycetaceae bacterium | reverse complement strand
GGCGGGCAGCGTGGCGAGCGTCGAACTTCCCTTGCCTCAGCGGTTCAGTTGGCTGGCCTTGCTGGCCGCACGTGAGGAGGGAGCCAGTGCGCCCCAGTGGGATGTGGCGTGGAACGCCCCCGCCAACGATCGATTCGTCCGGCGCCAGGTTCCCGCCTTTCAGAACCCCTTGATCGAGACGCTGGTGGGGGAAGATGGCTACCCCGCAGGGCATTTCGTCGGCCTCATGGGGGTGGCGGAAGATCTGCTGCCCGCGGTCTCTCCCCGATTGCGACGCGGGATTCTGCAACCCGACGCGGGGCTGTCGCCGGCTGAGATTCGCGATGGACTCTCCGAAACGATCCTGGCGACCGGCGCGGGACGCGAGTGGGGCTCCTGGGGAGCCGGGGGCCACCCCACGCTCCGTGAATTCACCGCTCCTCCGGTGATTGACGGGGCGGATGGCCTGGGGACAGGCACCCCCGAGGTCCTTCTCGTCCTGATGGCCGATGGTCGCGTGCAATCGCTGGCGGCCGACATCGATCCGCAGGTGTTCGCCAGCCTGATCGCCGTGGGAGACCGCGAGCCGGACCCGGAACCCGCACGGAACCTCGCGGGCCGCCCGGCTGCGACCGGCGAACCCGCTGACGGCGATTTCACCTTGGAAGCGCAGGAAGGGGGCTGGCTCCCCGAGTGGGCGACCCCCGAGGAGGGAGCCTGGCTCGAGGTCAACATGGAGGACCGACTGGCCACGGTGCTGCTCAGTTTCGAGCAGCCTCCCGCCCCGCGCGAGAGTGTGTTGCGGGTGCTGGAAGGTCTGGTGGGTGTCCCCATTCGTTGGGGGGCGGTCGAGGGCGACCTGGCCGAGGCGGCACTCCGCGGCTCGGTCAGCCTGTCGCGGAAAAAGGTCACCATCGGGCAACTGCTCGATGCGGTGCTGCAGGAGACTCCGTTGACGTGGCGGGTCAGGGGGGCGAGCATTCACATTCAGTCCCGGCCCGAGGGGGAGCCTCCCCGAGGGGCTCAGCCGGGCTCAGGGCCCCCCGGCACGGAGCAGCGAGATGGATGATCGCGACACGGTCTGTTTCTGTTTTCATGTCTCCCAGCGCAAGATTCTGAACTACCTGCGGCTGCACCGGCTGCGGCGCGCCAGCCAGTTGAGCGAGTGCGGGGGAGCGGGGACCGGCTGTGGCTGGTGCGTCCCTTATCTCGAGCGGTACTTCGCCACCTCGGTGGCTGGTTCCGAATCCAGGGCAGAGTTGGCTCTTGGGGAATTGCCCGCTGAGGAATACGAACGGCAGCGCGAAGCGTACCTGCGGGCCGGCAAAGTGCGCGGGACCCCGCCGGTCAGCGGCCCCACCGAGGGCTCGACCAGCACCCCTCAGGGCGAGTAAGAACGCTCGCCGCTGTCTGAACCAATGAGGGGCGAGCGCAAAACCGCAGTTCGCCCCCCGGGCATGGCGTGGGAGGAACGTTTACTCGGGCTGCGCGGGCTCGGGCGATTTGGCTCGCGCGCCTCCCGGGACTTTCTTCGCCAGGTCGGCGATTCTCCGGCGGGCCAATTCGGCACCGGGCGAGTCGGGGAACTTGTCCACCAGCGACTGCCACGACTCGATCGCGGCGGGAAACTGGCGGGCCTGCTCTTTCGCACGCGCCTCCCGCACGACCTCGGCCTGTTCAAACAGCGTCGCCCTGGTGCTGTCTTGCTGACCGCTGGTCACCGCGTCGGCGATCGGCCCCGCCGCCTCGGAGTGTCCCGCAAACGTCTCCTTCAATTCCAGCAGGGCCACCGCGCCGTCCAAGGCCTTGTCGCGCGTCGCCAGTTTCTTCTGCGCGTCCTTCAGGCCAATCTTCGCCCGTTCGGCCACCTGGTCGAGAACCTTGCGGGCTTCGCCCACCGCTTCGGCGTGGCATTCCTCGCGGAGGCACTCTTGAGCCAACTCGATCGCCTTCGGGTAGTCGCGCTTCTTGAGATTCTTCTGCGCTTCTTTGACCAGCTTTTCGAGGTCGGCCAACTCGCGGTCGGTCAACACGGTCCCGGCATCGGCCAGATACTTCTCAAGGAAGCGGTCCAGCTCCACGGGAGCTCCCGCCTTGCCATAAATCTGCTGTCCGTCGCCCCGCAGGATGATGACCTGCGGGACCCCATCCCCCTCGACCTCATACCGCCGGGTCCATTCCTGCCAGAGCGGCGTGGAGGTGTCGATCTTGAGGATGACGTACTTCGCGGCGAGCGGGGCCAGCGCCTCGTTGGTCTCGAGTTGCCGCGCCATCCGCACGCAGTACGGACAGTTCGTCGTCCCCCCGATGGCCAGCAACGGGCGACCGGTTCGCTTGACCAGCGCCACGGCTTTGTCGGTGTTGTATTCGACCCGCACGGGATCAGCCGACCACGCCCTGGGGGCTGCGGTCCAGCTCCAGGCCAGGATCACGCCCCACAGCAGAGGCCAGCGGCTGGCAAACAAGCGATGATGCATGGGCGATCCTCGGCACAGTCACCCGCGAGACCACCGGGGTGGCCCAACCAGGACTGTGGGAACAGTGAGAAGAATTCGGGGCGAAAAACCAGATCGCTGCCCCCGCCAGATGATAGCCCCTCCCGCTAAGACGAGGCCAGACCGGTTACCCAAACCGCGGGTTTCGGACGGGCATTTTCTGCCGGGGGTCAGGCCGGTGCGGGCAGCCCACTCTCCCGGGGCAGGCTTCCGGCGCATTCCCTCCCCTGCGGCCGCTTGCCCCCACCGCCAGCCCACGGGATGATACCCGCCCCATGCTGCCCCCCGATTCTCAACATCCCCGGTTTGACGCTTGGCAGGCCCTGTGGGCCCTGCGGGACGCTCCCGATCTGATCGCCGAGGTCAGCTCGGCCAATCTCGCCGACAGCCTGTTGCTGCAGAATCGCTTGCGGCAAATCTGGCCGGCCGAGCTGGTGCGAGACGCCTGTGCACTGGTCGATGCCCGTCGGCGGGCGCGGGACAAGTTTTCGCGAGCCGACGATCTCTGGCTCGACCGCAAGGGGCTTGAGCAGGCGACTGCCGAGGCGGTGGCCAGGCACAAGGCTCTGCGCTTCTCTGAAGCGGTGCTCGATCTCTGCAGCGGCATCGGGGGGGACGCCTTGGCGCTCGCCGCCCGGGTCGTGGTCGAGGCGGTCGATCTCGATCCCTGCGCCGGTCAGCGACTCGAGTGGAACGCCGAAGTGTACGGTGTGGCGAGCCAGGTCGAGGCCCGCTGCGCCGATGTCACCCAGTGCGAACTGGACGGACGCTGGCTGCATCTCGATCCCGATCGCCGCACGTCGGGCCGCAAGGCGGTGCGGTTGGAAGACTATGTCCCCAGTCCCGACTTCCTCCTCGCCGCCATGTCCCGCGCTCGCGGGGGGGCCATCAAGCTGAGCCCAGCGGCGAATTTCGTGGGGCGCTTCCCCGACGCTGAAATCGAACTGATCAGCCTTGAGGGCGAATGCAAGGAGGCGACGGTGTGGTTCGGTGAACTGGCGGGGGGCGCTCCCTGGCGGGCCACGGTGCTCCCGGCGGGGGCGACCCTGGCGGGGCATCCGCTCGAACAGGTCGCCGACCTCGGCCCCATGGGTCGCTATCTCTATGACCCTGACCCTGCCGTGGTGCGGGCCGGGCTGGTCGATCTGGCGGCCAATGAATGCGGCTTCCAGCGGCTGGACGCCAGCGAAGAGTACCTCACCTCCGACCGCCTGGTGCAGACCCCGTTCGCGCGGGGCTTCGAGGTGGAGGCGGTGTTGCCGAACAACCCGAACGAGATCCGGGCCCATTTCCGCCAGCACCCCGTCGGGCAGGTCGAGATCAAGTGCCGGCATGTGCCGATCGACGCCGAGGAGATTCGACGCAAGCTCCCGCTGGAAGGGAGCGGGAATGCCGTGCTCTGTTTCGCGCGGATTGCCGGGCGAACCAAGGCGGTGGTGGCCCGTCGAGTGGTGGAGTCGTCGAACTGACAGCTCGGCATCGACCCACAGGGGGCTCAGCCAGCCCCGAAAGAGCCGACGGAGCGAAACGGCGAAAATTGCATTCAGCGGCGCACAGCCCGCCGCTGTCGATGTTTACGTAGAAAAGAATGGGCGGGCGTGTCGCCTTCGAGAGACACGCTCACTGGGGGGCGACCGGAAAGTGGCCAGCCCCCGTGCCGGCACCAGGTTCAGCCTACTCGTCCTTCGGCTGGCACCAGTTGAAG
>CAIUHT010001483.1 GCA_903898975.1 uncultured Planctomycetaceae bacterium | reverse complement strand
CCGGCCGACCGGCTGCTGGCCAAGTACGACGTGCTGGATGGCATTGTCTCGACCACCGGGCAGGTGATGCTGGGGCTCAGCATTGGCTGTGCCCGCTGCCACGACCACAAGAAAGACCCGCTCCCGCAGGCCGATTACTACCGACTGCTGGCCTACTTCCGCGACGTGTCGGACATGAACGTAGGGAACCTGCGGCGGGTGGTGCTCGACCAGGACCAGAAAGAGCGGGCCGCGTTGCAACTGGCCCACCGGCGGGACGAGCAGCAGGTGTATCGCGAGCTGCAGGACTGGCGGCACAAGTTCGCCGGGGCGTTGGCCCGCGAGCGGGGCCTCGAAGTGACCGGCCGTTCGCAGGATTTGACCGGGCTGCGGTTCCGCTTCTATCGCGACACGTTCGAGCAACTGCCCGACTTCGAGCCACTGAAGCCTGAAGAGCAGGGAGAGCTGCCCGAAGGCCGCCCGACCCTGGCGGTCGCCTCGCGGGCCGAGGCGATTGGCATTGTCTTCGAAGGGACTCTGCAGGCCCCGCAGACCGGGGCCTACGAATTCCAGTTCCAGGCAACGGAGGGGGCTCGGCTGGTGGTCGGGTCGCACACGGTGTTCGAACGCCGAAAGAAGGGGAAGCACAAGGGCGAGGGGCGGATGCAGCTCGAAGCGGGCGAGCATCCCTTCCGGCTCGAGTACTTCAACACGGTCGCCGAGCCCGTGCTGAAACTCTCGTGGTCGGGGCCGGGGTTTGAAACCCGCAGCCTGACGGAGGGGGCCCCAGGACGTGGGCCGCTGGTCGCCGACTCAAGGGCCAAGGCCCAGGAGTGGAAATTCACCACGCAGAACCCCGCCGCCGACTGGAACCAGCCCGCGTTTGACGACGCTGGCTGGAAAGCCGCCCCGGGCGGGTTTGGCGTGCGCGGGACCCCGGGCAGCCACGTGCGGACCGAGTGGAAGTCGAACGAGATCTGGCTGCGCAAGAAGTTTGAGGTGGGGGTCGTCCCCGCCCGGCTCGCCCTGACGCTGCACCACGACGAAGACGCGCAGATCTTCCTCAACGGAGAACTGCTGCACGAAGCGCCGGGGTTCGCCACCGACTACCAGACCATCATCCTGCCGACTTCGGCCAGCAGTCGGCTGCGGGTGGGCGAGAACGTGCTGGCGGTCCGTTGCCGACAGACGGGAGGGGGCCAGTACATCGATGTTGGGCTGGAAGAAGCCCCCGCCGCGGCGGTGCTCGACGCCCTGCTTGCCGAGCATGGCCCTGCCCTGCTGGGGGAGGGCTTCGCGAAGGTGCAGGCGTTGCAGCAGCGACTGACCGAGCTGAAGCAGACCAAGCTCCCCGAGCCGGGCATCGAGGTGATGTGCGTGGAAGAGCGGGGCCGCGAGCCAACCCACGTGCTGCTGCGGGGCAACCCCCAGGCGGTGGGAGACAAGGTCGAACCGGCCCCGCCCGGGGTCGCCTGTGGACCGGAACCGGTCGCGATTGAAGAGCGCCCCGGTGGCGGCAGTTCGGGGAAGCGGCTGGCGTTGGCCCGCTGGATCACCCATCCCGACAATCCGCTGACCTGGCGGGTGATGGCCAACCGCCTGTGGCAGCATCACTTTGGCCGGGGAATTGTCGCCACGCCGAATGATTTCGGGCAACTGGGCGAGCCCCCGACTCATCCCGAGCTGCTCGACTGGCTGGCCCGGCAATTTGTCGAGCGGGGGGGGAGCCTGAAGGCGATGCACCGGCTGATTCTGACTTCGAACGCCTGGCGGATGTCGTCGAGTGGATCGCCCACCGGGCTGGCCCGCGATGCCGGGAACAACCTGTTCTGGCGGTTCAACATGCGTCGGCTGTCGGCCGAAGAAGTGCGCGATTCGATCCTGGCCACGACCGGGTCGCTCCGGCTCGAAGCGGGGGGGCCGGGGGTCTATCCCCGTATTCCTGCCGAGGTGCTGGCCGGGCAGTCGGTCCCGGGGAGCGGGTGGGGCAAGTCGCCTCCCGAGCAGGCGAACCGCCGGAGCGTGTATGTGCACGTGAAGCGGTCGCTGCTGGTGCCCATTCTCTCGCAGCACGATCAGGCCGACACCGATTCCAGCTGTCCCGTCCGGTTCACCACGACGGTTCCCACGCAGGCCCTGGGGATGCTCAATGGCGAGTTCACCAATGAGCAGGCGGCCCTGTTCGCCGAGCGGCTGGAGCGGGAGCATCCGGGCGACCTGGCGCGACAGGTGGCTGCCGGGCTGCGGTTGACCACGTCGCGGCTGGCGGCGGAGCCCGAAGTGCGGCGGGATGTCGAGTTTGTGACCCGGCTCCGCGAACGGGAGGGGCTCTCGGCGGCCGCCGCCCTGCGGGCCTACTGCCTGGTGCTGCTGGGAAGCAACGAGTTCGCGTACCTCGATTGAGCAGCCCATCCCCTGGGATTCTCTAAGAAGCAGAGGATGGCTGCTGGTGAATCTCGGGGTGGGTAGTTGTGGATGGTTGTGGGTGGTTGTGAATCAACAAGTCGTCTGTCGCCCGGTTGGACAACAGGGTGTTGTTTAAGCCGGGCAGTCAGGAGTGAGAGATGAGCCAGGATCGCCAGTTTTGCCGTCGGACCCGCCGCGAGTTTGTGTGGGAAGCGGGGGCCGGGTTTGGGTCGGTGGCGTTGTGCGGGATGCTGGGCAACGACCTGGCCCGCGTGGCCCGGGCGAATGACCAGGGGGCAACTGCCCAGGGGGCCAATCCCCAGGGAGCTGCACCGCTCCCCGCGTTCCGGGGGCCGATGGCTCCGAAGAAGCCGCACTTCGACGCCCCGGCGAAGGCGGTGATTTTTCTGTTCATGTATGGCGGCCCCAGCCATATCGAGACGTTCGACTACAAGCCGAAGATGTACGACCTCGACGGTCAGACCATCCCGGTGAAGACGTTCGGGCGGGGGGGGCACCGCAACCAGGGGCGGGCGGTCGGGCCGAAGTGGAAGTTCCAGCAGTACGGCCAGTCGGGGAAGTGGGTCAGCGACCTGTTCCCGCACGTGGCGCAGCGGGTGGATGACATGGCGTTCATCCACTCGATGTACGCCGACAGTCCGATTCACGGCTCAGCGATGCTGATGATGAACTCGGGGCGGATTCTCTCGGGGCACCCCAGCCTGGGAAGCTGGGTCACGTACGGGCTGGGTAGCGAGAACCAGAACCTGCCCGGTTACGTGGTGATGCTCGACAAGACGGGGGGGCCGATCAGTGGGCCGAAGAACTGGTCGAGCGGCTACATGCCGGCGGCCTACCAGGGGACGGTGATCCGGGCGAGCGGAGTGCCCATTCATGATTTGGCGCGGCCCGAGGGAACGAGCCGGGAGCTGCAGCGGACGCTGCTCGACAATCTGCGGGAGCGGAACGAATCGCACCTGTCGCGGCGGTCGGACAACACCGAACTGGCGGCGCGGATTGCCAGCTACGAACTGGCGTTCCACATGCAGCAGCACGCTCCCGAGGCGGTCGATTTCTCGCAGGAGACACAGGCGACGCTCGACCTGTACGGGATCGATGGCTCGAAGACCGAGGACTTCGGGCGGAAGTGCCTGCTGGCCCGCCGACTGGTGGAACGGGGCGTGCGGTTCATCCAGATCTACTCGGGCGGGGCGCACAACGACGACAACTGGGACGCCCACAGCGACATGCTGTCGAATCACAACAAGCATGCCGGGAACACCGACAAGCCGATCGCCGGGCTGCTGCGCGACCTGAAAGAGCGCGGACTGCTCGACTCGACCATCGTGGTGTGGGGGGGGGAGTTTGGCCGGCAACCGACCGCGGAGTACGCGCAGGGGACGGGGCGCGACCACAACGCCTACGGCTTCACCATGTGGCTGGCGGGCGG
>CAIUHT010001482.1 GCA_903898975.1 uncultured Planctomycetaceae bacterium | reverse complement strand
TCTCCAAATCGGTAAAGAGGCGTTGTCTTCCCCAAAAACCCCCGCTTGCCCTACCCCCCAAACCCGCAACTCCCAATCCCGCAACTCCCGGCCCCTCACCCCACTCGCAATGTGATCAAACGACCACATTGCCCCGAAGTCCGAAACGTATCGAAATCGGCCCGCCCGCCAGATCGGCACACGTGGATATCTCCCCCCTGGGTCGGTCCCTGCGGAATCGGGTCCCTCCTGATCGTGCGTTTGAGTTGGCTTGTGCTGGGAGTGACCGGTTGAGAGCCGATCGCCTTGGGCGCCTCCCCTCGCGGGCGACCACTTCCGGTGAACCCTCACAGCCTGTTTGCGGTTTCCCCGACGCGATCCCCGGAACCTCGCCCTACGATTCTCCGTCGCTCCTTCGAGTCGCCCCCTGCGTCCAACTCTTCCCGCTTCGCCCTTCTCCCGCCGCGTGACAGCATGGTCCAACTGGCCGAGGTCTCGACGTGGGGGGCTGTCCGCCCCGCTGCCAACTCGCTGACCGCCTACGCGGTCGTCGTCGTGCGGCGCGGTGCCCAGTTTCTGCTCGTCCAGGAATCTCACCCCGGCCAACCGTGGTATCTCCCCGCCGGGCATGTCGAACCGGGCGAAAGCTTCGCCCAGGCGGCGGTTCGTGAAGCCTGGGAAGAATCGGGCCTCGCCATTCGGCTCACGGGCATCCTGCAGATCGTCCACAACCCCGGCACCGACACCGTCCCCCCCCGCCTGCGGGTCGTGTTCCTCGCTGAACCTGCCGACAATCGCCCCCCCAAGTCGGCCCCCGACGAACACAGCCAGCAGGCCCGCTGGCTCACCCGCGAAGAAATTGCCCTCCTCCCCCTGCGGGGCCGCAGCGTCCTCCCGCTCCTCGAACAGGTCGACCAGGGCTGCCCGCTCTTCCCCCTCGACCTGCTCACCGTCGAAACCCTCGGCGTCTGACCGCCGGGCGCCACGCCTTGCATTCCGCCCGCCCGGCTAAGACAGTGTCACCCGGCCCGGTCCGGGGCGGGCTGGCCTCTCTTGGTTCCCCCGGCCGTTGTTTCCCGCCAACTCGGGGAGCCAGGTCGGCATGTCGGGCACTTCTCAAAATACTCCTGCCGGTCATTCTCCCGCAGGCGGCGCCTCGACCATCCTGCTCGGGCTCGCCGGTGGCCTCATCCTGGGCCTCATCGCCAACCTCGCGAAGTCCCGCCTGGGCGCAGACTCCCCCCTCATCGCCGGGGCGGTCTGGATCGCCGAGGTCGTCGGGCAACTCTTCCTCCGCCTCATGTTCGTGGTGGTGCTCCCCCTGGTGGTCTCGGCTCTCGCGCTCGCCGTGGTCGAAATGGGCGACCTCAGCAAACTGGGCCGGGTCGGGCTGAGAACCCTCCTCTACTCGGCGGTTCTCTCGGGAAGTGCCGTGCTGCTGGGGCTGCTGCTGGTCAACACCATCCGCCCCGGCCATGCCATCTCGACCGAGAGCCGCGAGGACCTGTTGAAGAGCTATTCCAAAGACACCGCCAACAGCCTCGCCAAGGCGAGCCAGGCCAAGTCGCTCAAAGAGGTGCTGATCGACATGGTTCCCCAGAACCCGCTGCAAGAGATGGTCGGCGCCATCGACGGCAGCTCGAAGGGGAATGGCATGCTGTCGGTGATGATCTTTTCCCTGCTGCTGGGGGGCGCGATCGCCGTCAACCCCGAGAAATGCGCACCGCTCATCGCCTGGCTCGAGGGCTGGAACACCGTCGCCATGACGGTCATTGGCTGGGCACTCCGGCTCGCTCCTGTCGGGGCGGGGTGCCTGGTGTTTGGCGTCGTCTCCCGGCTCGGGTTCGACGTCGTCCGCACGCTCTTCTGGTTCGCCCTGACCGTGCTGCTGGGGCTGGGACTGCAGCTGGTGGTGGTCTACCCGCTGGTTCTGCGAGTGCTGGGGGGCTGGAGTCCGCTGGCCTTCTTCCGAGGTGTGCGCCCCGCCATGGAAGTGGCGTTCGGAACGTCGTCGTCCAACGCCACGCTCCCGACCGCGCTGCGGGTCGCCGAGGACGATCTCCGCCTCCCCCGCGACACCGCCCGGTTCGTGCTGACAGTCGGGGCGACCGCCAACCAGAACGGGACCGCCCTCTACGAAGGGGTGGTGGTGCTGTTCCTGGCGCAGGTCTTCGGAATGGAGCTGTCGCTCCCGCAGCAGGTCCAGGTCGTGCTGATGTCGATTCTCGCCGGGATCGGAACCGCCGGGGTCCCGGGAGGTTCGCTCCCGCTCATCGCCGTGCTGTTGCAGTCGGTCGGGGTCCCGGGGGAGGGAATCGGGCTCATCTTCGGCGTCGATCGCCTGCTCGACATGTGTCGCACCGTGCTGAATGTGACCGGAGATCTCGTGGTCGCGACCTGTGTGTCCGGACCTCCCGGCAGCGCTCAAATGGGGGGCACACCCGGGGTCGGCCCGGGGGCCGCTTCTTGAACGGCACTCTCCCCCCCGGTATTTTGCAGAGAGAGTGAAAAACTCCCGGCACACGAGGACGAGCAGCATGCGTTCGACGGGGAAGCGAGTCTGGCTGGCGGTGGCCCTGTTGGCAGGGCTCTGCCTGGCGACAGGGGGAGCGGGTCGAGCCCACGCGGCCGATCGACCGCTGGAATTCCTCCAGGCGCTCCGCAACCGCGACTATTTCGATTACGCCCTGTTGCTGCTCGAGCAGCTGGAGACCAAGCCGGGGGTTGATCCCGAAGTCCGCGAAGTCCTCGCCTACGAGCGGGGGATGACGCTGCTCGAGCAGGCTCGCGGCACCCGCGATTCCGACCAGCAGACCCGGCTGTACGACCTCGCCCGCGTCGAGTTCGAGAAGTTTCTCAAGGAACACCCGGAACACCCGCTCGCCGGCTCGGCGAACAGTGAAGCCGCCGAGGTGCTGACCGGCAAGGCGAAGGCCCTCGTGCTGCAGGCCAACTCGCCCAACAACGCCGGCCGCAAACCCGAACTGCTCGCCCAGGCCCGCGATCTGCTCGGCCAGGCAACCAAGGTCTTCCAGGCGGCGTTCGACCGCTACAAGGCCGAGTACGACAAGTTCGACAAGTTCATCCCCGCGACCGACAAGGCCCGCTACAACGCCCGCGAACGGGTCTTCCTCAATTACGTCAAGGCCCAGTTCAACCTGGCCCGCATGGTCCACGAGGAAGCCCAGACCTACGATCGCGGCTCCCCCGAGAACAAGGCGGCCCTCATCAAGGCGGCCAACGCCTTCGAAGCGATCCACGCCCAGCACCGCAGCCTGGTGGTGGGGCTCTATGCCCGCCTCTGGCAGGGCAAGTGCTTCGAAGAAATGGACGAGCTCACCAAGGCGCTCGGCATCTACAACGAACTCCTCGAACACCAGGGCAAGAGCGACAGCCCGCTCGAAGACCTGCAGGCCCGCGTGCTGCAGTTCCGCCTGGTCTGCCTCAATCACGAACAGCGCAAAGACTCGCAGGTCGTGGTTCAGGAAGCACAGGCCTGGCTCAAGGCCAATCGCAGCTCGGCCAACACCCGCGTGGGGCTGGGCATTCAATGGGAACTGACCCGCGGGCTCGAACAGCTGGCCCGGGGGGAAGATCTTGAAACCCCCGATCGGAACCGCATCCTGCAGCAGGCGCTCGACAGTTCCCGCAAGATCAACCGCTATCCCGGCGAATACAAAGACGCCTCGACCGCGATGATCCGCCGACTGCTCGCCGCGCTCGATCGCGGTTCCGGCGACCCCCGCGACTTCGCCACCGCCTTCAGCCTCGCCCGCACGCAAGTCGACGAGATCCGCAACAAGAACGCGCAGGCCCAGCAGGCGCAGGGGGCCGAAAAACAGGCTCTCCAGGCCGAGATCGTACCCCTCGCCCGCGAGACCGCCCGCACCCTCACCCTGGCCCTCAAGCTGGCTGGCAAGCGCGATGATGTCGCCGAGGTGAACCGCGCCCGCTACTTCCTCGCCTACGTCGATTACCTGCTCCGCGACCGCAGCTACGACGCCGGGGTCTTGGCCGAACATGTCGCCCGCACCTTCCGCAAGCAACAGCCCGACCTCGCGCTCGATGCCGCGTACCTGGCACAAGCCGCCTACATCCAGGCGTACCACCGCGAGTCCCGCGACAAGCGCGGCCCGGAAATCGCCTGGGTCGTCGGCATCTGCAACTACATCACCGAGCACTGGCCCAACAGCGACAAGGCGCAAGACGCCCGCCTCAACCTCGGGGGGCTGTACGCCGAACTCGGCCAGCCCGCCGAGGCGGCCCGCTGGTATGGCAGCGTCCCCGAGGCCAGCCCCCAGTACCTCGACGCCCAGCTCAAGGCGGGGGGAGCCTGGTGGAACGTCTACGTCCAGGAACTGACCCGCCCGGAAGCCGAACGCAAGCCCCGCGAACAGATCGATGAACTGCTCAACCAGTCGCGGAATCTCCTCTCGGCAGCCATTGGCAAGCTCGAGGGACAACTCCCGCAACAGGTCGCCCAGGTCGAACCGGCCCGCCTCCGCGATCTCGCCATCGCCAAGCTGACCCTCGCCACCATTCTCAACGGGGCGGGCGATTACAAGGGAGCCCTTACCCTCCTCGCCGACGCCCCGCTGGCGGCTGTCCCCGCTCTCCCCGCCTTCACCCCCGGCACCAAGCCTTACGTCGACATGGCGGTGCTCACCTACATCCAGGTGTTGCGGGCTCACATCGGGGCCAACGATTTGGTCAAAGCCCAGGCGGCGCAAAAAGAACTCGACAACATCGTCAGCCAGTCGGGAGGGGGCGGCAAGGCTTTGACGCAGGTCTACATCGATTTTGGCAGCCAGCTCAAAAAAGAAGTCCAACGCCTGCAGTCGGCCCGCGACCCGCGCCTCGCCGAGGTGCTCAAAAGCTTCGAAACCTTCCTCGACGAAGTCTCAAAACGCAAAGAAGGACAGTCTTACTACTCGCTCCGCTGGATTGGGGAAACCTACCGCGACCTCGGTGAAGGGCTCTCGGGGGGCGATCGGCCCCGCGCCGAGGGGTACTTTGGCAAGGCGATC
>CAIUHT010001481.1 GCA_903898975.1 uncultured Planctomycetaceae bacterium | reverse complement strand
CGCTCTCAGGCTGGAAACATTGTCGGTCGATTCGGCCCGGGAACTCCGACTGCGGCGGGGCCACTGGCTCCATTCCTCGCTCCTGAGGTTGCGACCATGCTGCCTGTATCGATTCAAGCGCCAACACCAACCCGGCGACGGGAACAACCTGGCTTCCTTTGGGCCTGGATGCTGGTGATGGCCTGGGGGCTGGTGGGACTGGCTCCCCCGTGTTCCGCCGCTCCCCCCGAATTGGATCGCCCGCAGCTTCCGCTGACAGAGCCACTGGAACTTCCAGCCCCCCTCGATCGCGTGATGCTGGAGGGACTGAACCGTTTCGGCCTACGCGAACTGGCCCAGACGGTCCCCCGCCGCGAGTCGCTGTGGCGGAAACGACTCTCCACACCGGCCTCGCTCGGGAAGGAATTCGCTGAGGCGCGGAAACGACTTGCGGCCCTGCTGGGGGCCGACACGCCCCGCGTGACCGCCGTCGATGTTGCCGCCCAATTCGAACTCGAAGGGACGCTGCAACACCCAGCCCTCATAACCCGGGTGGGGGAGATTGAAGTCTTCTCGGTCCGTTGGCCAGTGCTTGACCAGGTCTGGGCCGAGGGCCTGCTGGTGCTGCCGGCCCGAGTCAAGGGGGGAGTGGTCGCCCTGCCCGATGCCGACCTGACTCCCGAGCAATTGCTCGGCTGGGATGCGACCCCCACCCCCGTGGCGATGACGGGTTACTCGCGGCTCATTTGGGATCTCGCCGCACAGGGCTGCGCGATTGCCATTCCGACCCTGATCAGCCGGGATGTGCACCTGTCGGGCCATCCTCGAGTCGGATTCACGAATCAATCGCATCGCGAGTTTCTGTACCGTCAGGCGTTTGTCGTGGGACGGCATCCGCTCGGATTCGAACTGCAGCAGACGCGATCGGCACTCGACCTGCTGCAGCGACTGATCGGCCAGCGCAGGCCCGACGGAGCCGAGGCCGCCACCGAGGCAGGAACTGAGAATGAGACTGCGGCCCTGGGGGTCATCGGTTGGGGCGAGGGGGCCAGGGTGGCTCTGCTGACCGCGGCCTGTGACGAACGGGTGCGGAGCACGCTGGCCAGTGGTTCCTTCGCCCCGCGCGAGGCAACCTGGACCGAACCGATTGACCGGAACGTCTGGCGTTTGTTGACCGAGTTTGGGGACGCCGAACTGCTGTTGCTGGCCAGCCCGCGGAGCGTGGTCATAGAAGCCTGCGAGGTGCCTCACTGGCGGAGTGGCACGGTGCGGGATCGACGTGCTTCGGCGGCACCAGGCGAACTGCGGACCGCCGCGTTGCCCCTGGTTGAGAGCGAATGGGAACGGGCGAGCCAGATGCGGAAGCGGATCCCCGGAGCGTCCCTGCCTCTGTTGATCGTGAGCGGGCCGGCGGGTGACGGGGCACCGGGATCGGAGCCGGCCCGGGGTGCGTTTCTGGCGGCACTGTCGCTGCCCCGGGCCCAGACTGTTGTCGAACGCTGGCCGGTCGCGCCGCCAGACGGCACGTCGGCCCCTGAACATGGTCCCGCCGCCCGGCAACGCCGACTGTTCACAGGCTTTCAAGACCACGTGCAGCGGTTGCTGATCGCCAGCCACCAGGTGCGCGACAGCCTGTGGCGTCCCACCCCGGCGACAGTTGCCGAGTGGCAGACCCGCCAAGTCGCCCTGCGCGATCGCGTTCATCGAGAGCTGATTGGCCGCCTGGAATTGCCAGTCACACCTGCGGTTCCTCGGACTCGGCGCCTGGGGGCGTCGAAGGATCACGTCGCCTACGAAGTGCTGCTGACGGTTGCCCCCGACGTGATCGCGGGGGGGATTCTCCTGATTCCCAAGTCGCTCGGTCCGGGAGAACGCCGTCCCGTGGTGGTGTGCCAACATGGGCTGGAAGGCCTGGCGTCCGACCCGTTTTCACACGACGAAGCCGCTTTCAAGTACTACCAGGCCTTCGCGGAACGACTGGTTCAACGGGGCTATCTCGTTTACTGCCCGCAGAACCCGTACCGGGGCGAGCAGTCGTTTCGCGTCTTGCAGCGGATGCTCAACCCGCTGGGCCTCAGCCTCTTCAGCGTGATCATTGAGCAGCACCGGCAGACCCTGGATTGGCTCAAGACTTTGCCGTGGGTCGATCCGGAGCGGATCGCTATTTACGGCCTCTCTTACGGAGGCAAAACGGCGGTGCGAGTTCCCCCCTTTCTTCCCCAGTACGCCCTCTCGATCTGCTCGGGCGACTTCACCGACTGGGTCCGCACCGTCGCCGCCCACGATGAAACCTTCAGCTATCTGTTCACGAGCGAATACGAGGTCTTCGAATGGAACGCCGCCCACCTCGCCAGTCATGCGGAACTCGCCCTGCTGATGGCTCCCCGCCCCTTCATGGTGGAAGAGGGGCATCGTGACGGTGGCCAACCGTCGGAGTGGGTGGCGGGAGAATTCGGTAAAGTGCGGCGGTTCTACGATCAACTCGGAATCAGCGATTGTGCCGAGCTGGAGTTTTTCGATGGCCCGCACCAGATAAACGGCGTCGGGACCTTTCGCTTCCTGGAAAAGCAGCTGCGGTGGCCCCCGCCCACTGGAAAGTGAGTGGGCAGGTTTTGAGAGCCTGGGATCGCGGGACGCTTCGCTGCAGTCGCCGTCCGATGCGTTGACCGCTCGACCCGTCGCGATTTTAGTCGTAAGCAGCGACTCGCGGGTCGATTCGCCCAAGTCGTGCCCGGCTAAACCGAGCCCCGGGCACGGAGAGCCAGCTCCCCGCGCGTTCCGCAACGTCCCCTTGTGGAACCGGGCTGAAAACCGGCTTGCCGGATCGATGCAAACTCTGAACCCCAGCACCAACGCAGCTGGAACTGGCGACGGTCTCGGCCGTGCGATTGAATTGGCTACTTCGGCTGGAAGCCCAGTTTCTCGAGCGCGGCTTTCACCCGCTCGATCTGGTCGCCCTGGAGAATCACGTCCGTGCCGTCGAGGCTGCCACCAGTGCCGAGGGATGATTTGAGCCGCGTCAACAGGTTTGGCAGGTCGTTCTTGGCGGGGTCGATTCCGCGAACGACGGTGACTTCTTTACCCTTCTGGCGTTTTTCCCGACGGACAGTCACCCGCTGCCCCTTGGAGTCAATCTGACCGCTGGGTTTCGGCGCGGATGGAACGGGAGGCGGGCAGCGGCATTCCGCGACAAGCTTTCCGCAGCGCTCACAGGTCGGAGGACGATCCCAAGGTGTCCCCGCGAACAACCGGCTCATTCCGCACTCCCCAAGTCGTCCTGTTACGACGGCTGATTATCTGCGGCCTCTCAGCCAGCGGGCCGGACTCCTCTCGGGTCGTACCGGACAGGCCACTTCTCAACCGCGGTCGTTCGGAGAGCGAACAAGGCCGGGTTGAGTCGGTCCTGTCCCCGCGGGTCGGTCTCGGACCAGCGTCGATCGCCCGAGCCCCCGAAGAGTATCGGGGCCGAACCCGTTCTGACCACCCTGGCCGCCAGAGTTCCGCAGAGCCGGTCGCGGGGATGGGGAGATCCCGAGAGGCGCGGGGACCTGCGGCAAGACAGAGGGCTACCAGGTTTTGGTGGAGCCAGATGCCGGGCAAGCCGCCGGCGAATCCGAGGGTAATCATCTCGCACAAACCTTGGGCCAGACGTTCGATCAGGTCGTTCCCACGGGCCGCCTGCCGGGTCGCTCGGCCACCGTCGGCCGAGGGGTGGTAATTGCCCCAGGATCGCCCGAGTGACCAAGCGTCGATCCTCCGGCAGTCGGTTCCGTGGCTGAACTCTCGGCCTCGGCCCAGGGACGATCGCCGGAGTGCACGGAGAGGACCGGAACGCGAGCGGTTCGCACCACCCGCTCGGCGACACTTCCCAGGAACCAGCGCGAGGCCAACCCACGCCCATGCGTTCCCATAACCAGCAGATCGGCGCGGATTTCATCGGCGTAGGCGGCAATTTCCAGCGCAGGTGCCCCATGACGAAAGGCGGTATGCAACTCGATCCCCTGCAGCAGCGGGGTCGCGATCCATCCGTCGAGTCGGGTCTTGGCGAACTCCTCGAATTGAGCGCGGGAAGGGACCGGATAACTTTCATACATGGGCAGGTAGACGACGGGATCTTCAATCACGTGCAACAGGTGCAACCGAGCGTGAAACTGCTGCGCCAATTGGCGGGCATATTCAGTAGCCCGTCCGCACGGAGGGCTGAAATCGACCGGCACGAGAATGTTCCGCAGGGCCAACATGGGTGACTCCGGTTGGTGGGACTGGTTGCAGCCTTCGAGTCTTCGAACATATCATCGCAAGGGCGGTGGCCGGCTCTGGAACGCCGCTGATTGACCGACTTCCTTCTTGGCCTCACTTCTGTCTGCGGGAAATCCTCATGCAACCTTGGGCGATTGGAGTTTTCACCTCGGTGGATGCAGGCTTGGGAGTCCACCTCGATGTGGCCCAGGAGCTGGGAATCCCCACAGTTCAGATTCATTCGCCCCACGCCCAGACGCGGAATGCCCGATCGGCTGACGCGTTTCTGAAGCGTTGTGCGGCGGCCGGCATCACCATCACCTGCGTGTTTGGAGGCTTTGAGGGCGAAAGCTATGCCGACATCGCGACCACCGCCCGGACGGTGGGATTGGTTCCCCGGGAAACCCGCGCGGCCCGATTGGCCGAGATGACGGAAATCTCGGACTTTACCAAGCTGCTGGGCTGCGACACCGTCGGGATGCACATCGGGTTTGTCCCCGTCGATCGGAACGGGGCAGACTATCGGGACCTGGTCAACTGCACCCGCGATCTGCTTGATCATGCGGCCGGTAATGGCCAGAAAATGCATCTCGAGACGGGACAGGAGACTGCCGACCACCTGCTGGAATTCATTCACGACGTGGCCCGCCCCAACCTGTTCATCAATTTCGATCCCGCCAACATGATTCTGTATGGGACCGGCAACCCCATCGAAGCCCTGCGGAAGGTGGGAAAGTATGTTCGCAGTGTTCACTGCAAGGACGCGACCTGGGCGGCGGAGGGGGTTCGAGGCCGCGAGTGGGGTCGTGAGGTGGCGCTGGGTACAGGCGACGTGGGCATGGAAACCTACCTCCGCACGCTGCTTGAGATTGGCTATACCGGACCACTGACGATCGAACGGGAAATCGCACACGACCGGGTGCAACAGAAGGCCGACATCGGGGTCGCCGTGCAACTGCTGACTGATTTGCGTCGGAAGATCCTGGGCTGATGCGTCGGCAGCCCGGGAGAAAACCACACTGCAACCCGTGTGCACCATGCATGGCGGGTCTCGTGGTCCACTTTCGTCGACTGGCCCGAGTCAATCGCAGCTGGGGCGGAGTGAAGTCGCTCGGTGACGAAGTTTCTCACCCTGACACGTCAAGGTAAATCAACGTGCGATTCGCACTGTGCAGTCACTCGGCCAGCTGTTAATGATCGCAGGTACGAGTCGTTCAGCCCACAATCTGCTCCGGCGATGACCAGTCACTGCTGGCCGCGCCTCAGTTCGACCGGAGACGCGGATGGCCAATCGTCGTCGGTTTCTCACATCGGCCGTAACCGCATCGGCTGTTATCGGCCCAACTTGGGCGGCGACCTTTCCGGGAGCGTTCGCCGGAGCGGTACGGCAGCCCATCCGCACCGCTCAACTGGGGACCCGACACGCCCATGCCTCGAAGCTGTCGGTCTTCCGAAAATCTCCCGAGTTCGAAGTGCTGGGGGTTTGCGAACCTGATCCCGCTGCCCGAGCAGCGGCCCAGCAGGATCCCACCTACAGCGATCTTCCCTGGCTGTCGCAAGAGCAACTGCTGAACCTGCCCGGCCTGGAACTGGTGCTGGTTGAGACCGAGGTCCGAGGTTTGCTCGACGCTGCCGAGGCATGCGTGAATGCAGGCAAACACGTCCACCTCGACAAGCCTGCGGGGGAGTCGCTGCCGCAGTATCGGCGAATCCTGGCCAATGCCGACCGTCAAAAACTGTTGGTCCAGATGGGATATATGTATCGCTACAACCCTGGAGTGGTTCTGCTGAGGGAGTTTTTGCAACAGGGCTGGTTGGGTGATGTGTTTGAAGTTCACGCAGTGATGAGCAAGGTGGTTGACCAGGCCACCCGCCGCCGGTTGGCACAGTACCGTGGAGGGATTTTTTTCGAACTGGCGTGCCATGTGACTGATCTCGTCGTGGGAATCCTCGGGCAACCTGTCGAAGTCACTCCGTTCCACCAGCAAGTGGTCACCGGGCAAGATCAGCTGCTCGACAACATGCTGTCGGTCCTGAGGTATTCCCATGCGTTGGCCACGGTGAAATCGTCAGCGCAGGAAGTGGAGGGTTTCGCCCGCCGCCACCTAGTGGTCTGCGGCACCCAGGGGACGCTTCAGATTGAACCACTGGACGATCCACAGGTACGGCTGGCTCTCACCAAGCCAATTGGCAAGTACCGGACTGGTGTTCAAACCATCGATCTGCCCAAGTATTCACGCTATGTGGACGACGCGGCCGACATCGCGCGGGTCATCCGGGGCCAAAGCCCCGCGAAATTCAGTTCGACCCACGATCTGATCGTGCAAGAGACCGTGCTGCGCAGTTGCGGACTCCCTCTGAACTGAGGGGGAATCGTTAGTTCCAGAGATCTGCGGCTGCGAAGTCTTCGACCTGTCAGCAATCAAGCCCGGTGAGTTCG
>CAIUHT010001480.1 GCA_903898975.1 uncultured Planctomycetaceae bacterium | reverse complement strand
GTCGATCAGCCATGCGGTCCAGGCGGGTCGCCCCAGCCGGGTGGCCAGTTCGAACTCTTGAAAGCCCAGCAGAAACATCAGCACCCAACCCGCTCCGCCCTGCTGGACCCAGCCGCGCAGCCAGGCCTGGAGTAACCCCCACCAGCGCTGCCACGTGGGCAGGTCGCGACGTCTCAGTTGCAGTCTCGCCAGGTGCGACTGCAGGGCCAGGGACCGCGGGGGGGGCAACAGGGTGGCCGCCAACACGCCGATCGGGAGCGCACGGGTGGCGATCAGCGTGATCAGCCAGAGCTCACTGGCCAGTGGCAGGCGACTGGCGACCAGCTCGCGACAGGGCTCCCAGCCCGGGAGCTGGGGAATCCGCCAGGTGGGAGACTGAGAGAGGGTCAGCAAGCCACCGTTGTAGTGGTAGCCCACCAGCAGTGGCGGACACAGCACGACCGCCGCCAGCAACCCTACCAACCAGCGGCGGGGGCCGGTGCCGGCGTGTGCCAGCGTGCGGCGGATCGGCTCGACCAGTGTGCCCGCCAGGGTGGCGGCCACCAGTGACCTCAGCAGGCAGAGCAGGCAGATCGCCCCGAAGCTCATGGCGGCGCCTCGCCAGTCAGCCGGGCGAGAACGGCCCGACGGGACGCCCCCAGGTCGCGCAGATCGACTCCCTCGTCCGCCCACTCGCGCAGTTCACGCACCTCGGCAGGGAGCAGTTCGTTCGGGACCGGGCCCAGGGGAATCTGTCGAGAAGGCGAACGGGCCAGTTCCAACTCGGCCTCGGTTGAGAGCAGAAACTCAATCAACTGTTCGGCCGCCACCGGTTGCCGGGTGCCGCGCAGGATGGCGACAGTGTTCGGAATGCAGATGGTCGCCCCGTCGACGCGCACGGGGAGGGCGTCGACCTGGGCACCGGCATCACGGGCCACCCAGTAATCGTCACTGTCGGTGAAGGCGAGGTCGCACGCTCCCGAGACCACGAGGTTCTTGGTGGCCGCGTTGCCATCGACCACCCTGAGACCCGCCGCGAGCCAGCGGTCGTGTGTCTCCCACAGTCGCTGCTCGCCCCAGGCGTGGTGCCAGGCCACGTACTGGGTGAGAGTCGTTCCAAACTGTGGCCGCGCGAGAGCGACCCGTCGGAGGTCGTCGCCGCTCAAGCGGCGCTCGATTTCTGCGGCGTCGGCCGGGCAGCGGTCGGGGGCGACCATGCAAAGCCGGAGTCGGGCGGCGAACCCCGTCCACAGCCCACCGGGGTCGCGGTGACGGTCAGCCCGGGCTTTCCAGCCTGGGCCACGGTGTGCCTGGAGCAGGCCCTCATTCGCCAGGCGGTTGGTCCCGAGGAGTTCGTTGTTCCAGAAGACATCGCACTGGGGAGCCGCGCGTTCGGCCAGCAGTCGATTGACCAGCCCGAGCGATTTGGTCGCCTCGGTATCGAAGCGGGCTTCGACCGCAATTCCGGTCTGGAGGGTGAAGCGTTCGAGCAGGGGCCTGGCATATTCGGCGTCGTGCGCGCAATAGACCACCAGCGTGCGGGCAGCCGATCTGCCCGGGGGGAACCACAGCAGCAGCCCCGCGAGGGGCATGAGCCACAGCCACCCCAACAGCCACCTGCGCCCGCGCCGCACGACCTGGCCGGGGCGAACTGCGGAGGAGTCTGCGTTGGAGGGGGTAGACATTGGCAGAGAGACGAGTGAGTCGAGAGACCGGGGAGATTTGTGAGTGTCTGGTCGTGGGGAGGCGAGCAGGATGCCCGCGGGCCCAGGTCCTCACGAAGACGAAGGCTGGAGTCCCGCTGGAGTGCCCTCGCCTGCCTGGCTGGCGGAGAGTTCGTCGGGAAGAACCCAGACCTTGTGCAGGTGCTCGGTCACCGAGCGAACCTGGGCAACCCGGCAGATGGTGTTGTAAGCACAGTAGGTCTGGCAGTGCGCATCGCGGTTGTGCACGGGAAACTCGGCACCGCGCAGCCGGGCGACCAGGTGGGGGACCGTCTGGTTCAGTTGCGAGGCGATCGCGTTCCAGTCGGCTTCCTGCAGCAGGGGCACCGAACTGGAGCGGGCTTTCCCTGGACCTTTCAGTCCGGGGGTCGGGCCACCACCCCGCAGGTACCAGAAGATTGCCTGGACTGGCTCGACATCGGGGGGCATGCCCGCCAGTCGCCGCGCCGCGAGGGCGTAGATCGGCAACTGCAGGTTGAGGCCCGTGGAGATGTCCTTCCGCTTGAGTGACTGCTTCTTGCCCGACTTGTAGTCGACCACCAGGTAAACCGGACGGCCCCCCTGGCGACCGACGTCGATCCGGTCGATGCGGCCCGTCAGCCTGACTTCGCCCGCCGGCCCACGCAGCACTTCCGGGGCGGTCGGGCTGTCGGTCGAGCCCTCGGGCAGACTGCGAGACGCACCGAAGGCGACTTCAAAGTGCACTGGCTGCGGGGGTTCTTCCCAGTTCGTTCCCAGGCTGGTCCGCCACGCGTCCCACTGGAGGCCATACTCGGTTCCCCACTCCCGCAACTGCGCCCATTCCAGCTCGCCAATCACCCGCAGAAACGGGTCGGCCGCCCGCTGCCGCGTCTGCGATTCTTCTTCCAGCAACTCGAGAAATCGCCGGGCCACCCGGGCCCCCTCCGTCTCTTCTCCCTCGCGCGGAGGCAGTGGCCCCGCGTGCAGGCGGGCCAGCAACTGGTGCAGCAGTCGCCCCCGCTCTCCGTGGTCGGTGGCATACTCGAGTCCGTCCAGTGGTTCGGCCCCCAGCAGTTCGGAGACCCCGAACCGGAACGGGCAGTTCGCATACGCTTCCAGCTGTGTCGCACTGTATTGGCGGGTGGTGTTGTAGCGGCGCGCCAACTCGGCCTGGTTGAGCGGTTCGGCCAACATCCCCTCGGCCGAGGTGAAGCCGGGCGTGTGGAAGCGAGCGACATTCAACCGCGCCGCCCGCAGCACACCCGTCAGGGCCGGCCGCAATCGGGGAATTGTCGCGGCGGCCTGGAACAGCTCCCCCTCCCCCGCCAGGGCCTGAGCGACGGCGTGGCATCTCAGGGCGGTTGTCCCACTGACCCTCCCGGGCAGTGGCAGGGGACTGAGGTGATCCTCCTGCTGCTCGAGACACTCTTGGGGAATGAACAGATCCCGCACCGCCTCGACATAGGAGGAGGGGGCGAGCGGGCCTCCGGAAGGTGACACCGCCGGGTAGGTCAGCACGAGACTCTCGTCGGCCGCCGAGACCAGCCGGTGAAACAGCAACATCTCCTCGGCGACGCGGTCTTCTCCCGCGAACAGGGATTCCGACCGGCTCGCCTCTCCACCGCCCCCCCCGGGCGAGACCGTGATCCCGAGGCAGTTTTCGCCGCGGCGTCGCGGGAACGCCGCCTCGCCCAGGCCCATCACAATCAGGTGCTTGACCCGCAGCGTGCGGGTGGCCTCGGGAGTCAGCACCCGAACTCGACCCCAGTCGGGCGGATGTTGGCCGGAACGCTCCTGTCGGAGCATGTCGGTCCACTCGGCGACGAATTCGCCCAGTGTCAACCGCCGCGTCTCAGCGGTCGCCACTCCCTCGATCGCTGCCGCTTCGTCGATCAGCCTGAGGGCCGAATTCCAGTCGGCCAGATCGGTCGAAGTGAGGCCCGGCTGGCGGAGGGTTCCGACGAGAGTGGCCACCGCTCGCAGCCGCTCAGCCCAGTTCCGCAGCGGGGCCGCCGTCCGCAAGGGGGCCAGCCATTCATCGAGCCGCCCCACCAGACCAGAGACCGATGGAGGAACAACCAGTCCCGAGCCCCCGTCAGGGTTCCCCGCACTGTCTCCCAATCGCCGCACAATCTGGCTGCGGCCCATCGGCAGCTGCAGCAACCGCAGGCAGTGCAACAGGGCCGAGATGGTCAGTGGGGAACCGTTCAACGGCTCTGCGTCGCTCGCCACCGCGGAGTCTGGGGAGGCTGTTCGCGGGAGTCGGAGGGCGCTGCGCAGCCGGTCGTACTCCCAATCGCTCACTTCCACCGCCAGCCACATCAGCAGATCGCGGACGAGCGGGCTGTCGCTGAGGCGTGCTCGAGAATCGATGAAGAGCGGGAGCCCGGCACTCTGGGCGACTGACCGCCACAGATCGCGATAGTCTTCGAGATCGCGGATCGCGACGATCACCTCCTCGGGGGCGATGCCCTGCATCAGCAGTTGCTTGACCCGCAGGGCCACCCACTCGACCTCGGCCCGCTGACCTGCCGTGGCGACAATCTCAATTCCAGCCGCGTCACTGGTCCGTCCGCTCAGGCGGCTGTTGCCGAACAGGGCTCGAGTCACCCGCTGCAACCCGGCTGGGCGACGCGAGAGAGACGCTGTCGCGTCGGATTGGGGAACCACTCGCAGGGGGAGCTGGCCCCGCAGGCGGCTGCGCAGTCTGTCAATCACGCGGTTTGTCCGCGCGAAGAGTTCCGCCCGACCGTCTTCGGCCACGGGGAGGGTGACCACCGTGCGGGTCGCCCGCCTGGCCAGGGTTTCCACCAGTTGCAGTTCCGTTTGATCGAAGTCGTCGAACCCGTCAATCAGCACCAGGTCGACCGGCAACAGGTTCTGTCCACCGGGGCCGCTCAGCAGGTCGCAGGCTCGCCAGGTGAGCCCCTCGGCATCGAACCAGCGGTGCTCCTCGAGGGTGTCCTGGTAGCGTTTGTAGATGAGTGCCAGGTCTTGCTCGCGACCGCGCTCGCGATAGGCCGGGCCCGCCAGTTCGGCAGGCTCGATCCCCGACCGCTTGAGTTCATCGATCCACGCCAGCAACTGGTCGAGCAGCCCGGTCGAACCGGCGAGGGGCCCAAAATGGCGCAGTTCTCCAGCGGCGCGAAGTTGCCTGAGCAGCGTCCGCATCAGAACGCGCTGGTGCCCGCGTGTGACCTCGGTGACCGGTTCGCCGGCCCGGGTCAGCACCAGTTGCGCCAGGGAGCGCCAGGTCAGCACCTGCGGTGCCAGCGTAACGCCGTTGGTGTGGTCCAAGCGGGCCAGAACTTCGCGGACATCGCGGGCATTGGGGACCAGCCAGAGCAATCGGCCCAGTGCCTGCGACGTGCCCGCTTCATGCCCGATCTGCCCCTGCAGTTGGTGCAGGCGGGAGACCTTGTCGGAAGGGTCCAGTCCGGTCCAGATTTCAATCCCTGCCGTCATTCGCTGTTCCTCATCCTGCAGGAGACTTACCACGTCCGCTCGTCGCCGAGATCATAACCTTCCTCACCCACTGCGCGGGAGATGAGCCCCAAGACGCCGGTTTCCATCTCCCGGCTCTACCCGGGAATCCGTGGACCGTGCCCGAGTTGGGGAGCGGTGCGAGGAAGCGGGGTGGGCGTTCGCAGCCAACGGTGCCAGGGAGGGAGCTGGCGGCTGTCGCCAGCAATGACCGGCAACTGGATTGGTGCTGCGTTGGGAGCCGTGAGTCGGAAGGCGAGGTGGAATTGTGATGCGCTGTTGCGCAGCACTGCTGCCACTTATGGCATGATCGGCCGTTTGGGCCGTACGAGGGATGTCTCTCCGCTGGGGCGAACCACAAAGCCCGGGAATCGTTGGAAAACCGATGGCGGGGAATCCGTCCCGCTTCGCAGAGTGACGATCCGCAGCGCGCCCAGCCTGGCCCCGGATCCCCGGTTTTGTTCCTGGGAAGTGGGGGGATTCCCACCATGTTCCCCAGATGTTTCACCCACTTTGGCACGGCAACTGCTTCCTTGCAAAATGTCCTTTGTCCTCCCTCCCCGGGTCGATCGCCGCCAGATGCACAAGCTGGTCACTCTTACGATAGATCCCGTCAGGCCTTCCGCTGAGCCGGGTGGCCGTACCGGAGCACCGCCGGTCCCCGGGGGTCTCCCGGGACAGGTGGAGCGGATGGGGCACGAACTTTGTCTCGAACTGGAGTTGCCCGACTCGAGTGTACGATTCCTGGTTGATGTGCTCCTGGGGCTGAGTGAGCAGGATCCCACGGCGACTCTCGATTTGCTGGTCCGACTCGCCGTTCGCAAGCGATTGCAGGAGATGTCGGGAACCAAGGGGACGCTGTTCGACGACGTCCTCGGTTCCGTGGAGGCGATGGTGATTGGAGAGACCTTTGATCAGTGCGACCGCGTGCAGACGCGGACAGCCGCCCTGCTGGGGATTGATCGCAACACCCTTTATAAGAAGCTCAAGATCCATCAACTGCTCAAGTCTTCGGGGACGACTGGTCCGTCGTCGGCTGCGGAGCCTGAATAAGCCCGCTTGCGGATGATCCAACGCCGCGTTGATTCGCGCCTTTCTGGACAACCTGCGGCTCAGATCATGGGTCCGTCATGGCGCTCTGCACACAAGCCTGAGAAGCTTGGCCGCTCGCTCGAGTGATTCTCGCAACTCGCCTCCTCAGTGAGCCCGGCGAAGCCTCTGTTGCCGCTCCGCAGCGGGATTTCAGCTCAAGCGGAATCGTCGTCCTGGGGGACTTTCCCGGGGAGGGCGGGCGCCAGGCGTCGCGCCTTGAGAGGCAGAGACCCGCGGCAGCCCGTTGGCACGTTTCAGGGCTGGCTTCACGCAGCAGTCCGAGGAGTTCTGAGAGAGGTGGCCTGGACGACTTCGTGGGTCACGTCGCAGTCTCAGGTTGCGGTGGCCAAGTCAAGATACTCGGTCATAGTGGGGGCGATGAACATCTGGTCACGCCAGAATTGGAAGACGTGCCTCAACCGGAAGAAAAACTCGTCGAGGGCCCGTTGGTCGGGGACATAGGGCGAACCCCCCGCCATCAGCGACGAGCTGTGAAACATCAGCACGTGGCAACAGGCATCTTGGGCGAGGGCGTTCCTGAGCAGCGTGACCATCTGCGGGCCGGTCGCCTGTTCGGGAGACAGTTTGATCCTGCGGCCAAAGCCCAGTCTTTCCAGGATTCCCACCAGCCGGAGTCGGCGCCAGGGCGACTTCGACAGGGCCTGGCGGCGCTTCCAGGTGCTGTCAAAACTGGAGGTGCTGAATCCGGCCCCGACCGGTAACTCGGGAAATCCCCCGGTGGCCGCGGGCTGGATCAGATGATGATCCCCAACCAGGTAGGGCTGCCAGGGAGCCGCGGTGAAGTCGGGGCCTCCTTCGCGAGCGAACGAGGTGAAG
>CAIUHT010001479.1 GCA_903898975.1 uncultured Planctomycetaceae bacterium | reverse complement strand
CTGATGTTCCGGAGTCGAGCCGCAGACCACATCGCCCGTTCGTGGTTCGCCCCCTTGTTTCACCGGTCCACCTCGGTTTCCCCCCTTGGCGAATCACATTCCGCCGCCTCAGCAGTTGGGTCCGTGGCGTTTGCTGGCCCGTCAGCCTCTGCCACCTCGGCTCCCCGCAACGCCGACGCCATCCGCGGCTTGGTCATCCCCCTGGTCTCGAGCCGACAACTGCTGCTCTTCGGCCTGCTGTGGCTCATCATTGGCGGCGTCTCGGCGATCGACACCTATCTCACGGTGCGCGATCAGGAATCGCTGTTCTATCTCGAACTGAACCCGGTCGCGCGGTGGTTGCTCGAATGGCATGACTGGAATCCAGCGACGCTGGTGGGGCTGAAGTTCCTGGGCTCGATGGCGGTCCTGGGGGTGTTGGCGGTGGGGTTCCTGAGAGAGCCCAAACGGACGCTGGTGGTCGCCGGCTCGCTGGCCGTGCTCCAGTCGGCGCTCCTGCTCTTCCTGGCCGCGGCCTGACCGGACCCGTCGCGGCCCCCCGTCCGAGCGCCCACTTCTCTTGAGGCACCGGGCGATTCACCAAAGAGTTTGGTGCCATCCACTTCAGAGTCGATCTGATCCCGCCGCATGCATTGTCGATGCGCCGCGGACGTGGCCCGGCGCGGGGACTCGCGTGCCACATTGCGCCCCGCCACGTACCTAGCCGGGACACTCCCACCCGACCATGCCCTGCGTCACTGCGCACCTGGCGATGGCACATCGCAACCACCAGGCGGCAGTGCTTGAGGCACATCTGCTGACGGTGCCCGAACCCTTCCCCAGCAGGTCGCCCGCCCGTGGTCCGCGGGTCTCGTCAAGTGACACGACGCCGCGAATCCAGCTGCGTCCTCCAAATCGTGGCGGGAGAGATGCGCACAGCCTCGCGATCCATGGGGTGGCCGGAGGCCCTGGCAATCTGGGCGAGAAAACCACGATTTTCCCCACCCCGGGCTCAGAACCGCGCGACCCAGTTCCACAATCCAACCGGCCCCGGTTGACATCCTGAGTCGGCCGGGTAGGATGCGTGTCGGAACAGGGCGGGCCGTTGGCTCGCCACGTGGTCCGGGTGTCTCGAGCGGCGACCGTCGCTCGGGAAGAATAGGGAAGACGGTGCAAATCCGTCGCGGTCCCGCCGCTGTAATCGGGGACGGCCTCCCAACGTGCCACTGCCCAGTCTGCCTCACTCGATCGTGACCGATCGCGTCTGACAGCCGGGTGGGAAGGCGTGGTGGTCCGGTTGAACCGAAAGCCAGAAGACCTGCCCGGGTCATGGTTTCGACGAGCTTGTCTTTCGCGGAAAAGACGCCCGACCCATTTCGTCCCCGCCGTGGGGGCTGGCCCCAGCCTGGCCCGGGAACACCTCTGTTCCTGGCCTGCCACTGGCCTGCCGGTCCGCCACCGCTTCGCCGACGATCTGTCCCCGGGTGCGCTGGAAGCGAAACCACGCTCGCCACCCCTGAGGCCCCGCTCCCAACGCGGGTCCTTACGTTTCAGCCCAGGCAGTTCGGTTCCCCGCACAGTTCGGTTCCACGGCAAGTCGGATTCACAGGCAGTTCAAATCCCAGGCGGATTCCCACCCGCTGGATGGCAAGGGGCTCTCGGCATGCGTTCTGTCAACAACATTCACACCGGTGTCCCGCGACACCCGGTCGCTGCCCGTCCCGGCTTCACGCTCATCGAACTGCTGGTGGTCATCGCCATCATTGGCATTCTCGTCGGCCTGCTCATGCCCGCCGTGCAGCAGGCCCGCGAAGCCGCCCGCAGCGCCCAGTGCAAAAACAACCTCCGGCAACTGGTGCTGGCCCTGCACATGTACTCAGACAACTGGCAGGGAGCCCTCATGCCCGCCGATGTCTACGACTGGACCATCCCCGTCGGTCAGCCCGGAGGTGAGCGACGGTACTGGTTCGGTGAAGTCGCCCCGAGCGGTGAACTCAACTTCGCCCGCGGGGCGCTCGCCCCCTTCATGGAAAACCAGAAGCAGAGCTACCAGTGCCCCAGCTTCGGCCCCTCCAGCGTCACCAGCGTGCGGTTTGGGTCGATGACCAGTGGCTATGGCTACAACTACCAGTACCTGGGCCCCGGCCTGCAACTCGCCATCGACTGGCAGACCTTCCGCGTCGATCCGACCCGCCCCATCAATTACCGCCTGAGTGATGTCCGCTCGACCTCGGCCACCATCGTATTCGCCGACTCGGCGGCGGTGAACTGCGACAACTGGCCCGAGTGCACGCAGAACTCCTTCATGGAAAGCTGGACCCTCGAGGCCCCGAGCGGGGCGTTTCCGAACACTCACTTCCGGCACAACAACACCGCGAATGTCGCCTATCTCGATGGGCACGTCGAAACGCACTCCCCCTCGTGGATTGCCCTGCCCGACTGGGTTCCCGCGACCCAGGCCGCCGAGATGCAACGCCGACAACTCGGGTTCGTCGGCCCGGACGACACGCTCTACGACCGGAACTGAGCCCATGAAAAACCTGAGCATCATCGCCGGTATCTTGCTGGCCCTCGGCACCCTCGCCTGGTTCATCCTCGGTCGGGGGGAGAGCCAACTGAACGCCG
>CAIUHT010001478.1 GCA_903898975.1 uncultured Planctomycetaceae bacterium | reverse complement strand
GGGCAAGCCCGTCGCCCTGGCAACGGTTGCCGCGACGTGGGGATCATCGCCGCGGCAGGCGGGTGCGAAGATGGCCATCACCACTGGAATGGCCATGGTCGGATCCGTTAGTGGCGGGTGCGTCGAGAGCGCAGTCATGGAACAGGTCATCGCTCAGTCCCACAGGTGATAGACACAGGTCGCTTCCTCGCTGGCCCGATGACGGCCGACGATCAGCAGCCCGTTGAGTGCTTCGCCGTCCCCCATCGAATAGACCACCACCTCGGCCATGTGCGGACCGTCAAAGACGGCTGTGAGGGCAGTCCGCAGGTCGGCCGCATCGTCACGATTCGTGAGAAAGTTCTCGACCACCAGCTCGAAGTTGTCTCCCTTTCGGGCCAGCAGTTCGTCGATGATCCTGCCCTCGGTCCTGGCGGGACGGCGTGCGACTTCGTGAAAATTCGCCAGCCACATCTGAGGCTCGAAGACCTCCCGGTTCTTGTTCGCCAACACGAGGGACTTGGCCCGAGCCCATTCGTCGAGAGACGCGTCGGACGCGAGGGGCTCGCGGCAGAGTGCGTCTCCCATGCCGACCGGTTCGCACGGCCCCAGCAGCGATTGCAGCCGGGTCCATGCGTTCGCGTCGGATGTTCCGGCGTCGGCAGGAGTGGCTTGGGGGGGACGCTCGGAACCGGCAACGGCGGTCGAGGCAGGTTGCCGGCCGGTGGGCGGGTCAACGGGTGGGAGGACGGTCCGTTGGCTCGCGGCCGTGCGACTCTCTTCCGTGGCGTTGCCCCCGACCGGGTCAGGACGGTTGCCGCCGCGTCCGACGACTCCGATGACCCAGAGCAACGCCAACAGCAGCATCAAGCCTGTGGCGATCACCAGCGTGCGATTGTTCATCTCCCTCTCACTTCACTCTCTGTCTGCCTGACCCGATGTTTCGCGGCTCCGATGCACCCACCCCCGGTGTGAGGACCGGCGTGAGGCCTTTCAAGTGACGAGAGTCTCGATGGGCCGGCAACTTCGGTCAAGGGGTCTGGGGTAGGGGGGCCGGGAGGGATTCGTTTCACGCCGACCCAGCGGGCGTGGTACGCTGTGAACTGTTGAGCCACGGGGGGATTGGCGTTTGGCGATTGTCGATTGGCGCCAATTGGTTTTGAACCGGTGGTGCCTGTTTTTCAAAACGAGAGAGATGCAGATGTCGGGTTGGTTGTGGAGACGCGGGATGGGTGCTGTGTGGCTGGTGCTCTGTGGGGTCGGTTCGCTCTGCGCACGGGACTCTCTGCTGTCGGGACCGCGTGTGGGAGACACTCCCCCCGCCTTCGAGGTCGATGTCGCGACCGGCGATGACGCCGGGAAAAAAGTCGACCTGCTCGCCCGCTGGAAAGACAAGCCGGTGCTGCTGGTCTTCTGGAACGGCGTGACCCGTCCCAGCTTCGGGTTGGTGAAGCAGCTCGACAAATATGGCCGGTTGCGCCAGCCCGAGGGGCTCGAAGTGCTGATCGTGCGGGTGACCGACAAGCCCGAGGAGGACAAGAAGCACGCCAGGCTGCTGTACGACACCTACGACCTCAAGTCGCCGGCCGGGGTGACCCAGGGGGGAAAGAACGGTCCCGACAACTACGGCCTGAACACCGATGCC
>CAIUHT010001477.1 GCA_903898975.1 uncultured Planctomycetaceae bacterium | reverse complement strand
GCTTGGTCTTCATCTCGCCGGCCGCACGGATGAAAGGAACCAGCGTAATGTGGATGAAAAGGCAGTTCGAGGCGCCGACGTCCTGGCGGTACTGGCGAATCGCCTCGAGGAACGGCAGCGACTCGATGTCCCCCGCCGTGCCGCCGATCTCCGTGATGGCGATGTCCACGTCAGGCGCGTCCAGCGAGCGGATGGCGTTCTTGATCTCGTCGGTGATGTGCGGAATCACCTGCACGGTCGCGCCGAGATATTCGCCCTTGCGCTCCCGGCGCAGCACGCTGTCGTAGACCTCCAGCGCCTGCCGGGTGTCGCCCGCTTCGCCCAAGGCCGACGCCTTGCCCACCAGTCCCCGGACCAGCTGTTCGGCCAGCACCGGCTCGGTTCGCCCCGCAAACCGGTTCAGCAGGTCACTGAACGCCGCAATCGCCTCGGCCTGACGGTTCGCCCGCCGGAGGGAGTTCCCCTTGCTGACCAACGCCTTCGCCGCCTGGCGGGCGATTGCTGGTTCCCGGCGGTCCCCGTAGCGACGCACCGCCTCGTCGTAGGCCTGAAGCTCTTCTTCCAGTCGGCCCAGTTGCCCCAGCGTCACCCCCTTGTTCACCAGGGCGGTGACACACAACTGGCCCATCCCCGGATCATGATGCTCGCCAAACCGCGACACCACCTCGTCGTAATGCGGAATCGCCTCGAGGGCCGGGAGCCGCACGCCGCGGTTGAACAGCGACTTCGCAATCCACTCGTCGGTCTCAGGAGACGAATGGTCGCGGTACCGGGTGATGACCTGCTCGTACAGCGCCAACGACCCTGGCACATCCCCCGCCTGCGAGGATCGCAGCGCCTTGCTGAACAGGGCGAACGACAACGGGCCCGCAAACGCGGTCTCGGTCCGGTCGCCATACAACTGCAAAACCTGCTCGAGCGCCGCCGCATGTCCCGCCGCGTCACGCGCCTGCAGCAGCCTGACTGCCTTGGCGGTCAGGCCCCGTGCGACCTGCTCGGCGATGGGGACCTCGGTGGCCCCCTGGTACCGCTCGACCAGTTCGTCGAACGCCGCGATCGACCCTGCCTGGTTGCCCAGCTGACCCAACAGGCTGCCTTTGCTCATCAGGGCGCGGGCCACCCGCTCGGCCAGGACCGGTTCGCGACGGTCGCGGAACTGCGCGATCGCCTCATCGAGGGTTCGCAGTTCCTCGTCGGCCTGCTGGTCGGCATGCAGGAACCCGGCCTTGAGCAACTGCGCTTCGAGCGCCTGGGCCGCGACCGAGGGCTCGGGATGCGCGGCGAGGCGGTCGCGGAGCTGGTCGCACGCCTCCCGGGCCGCGGCTGCCTCGCCCGCCTGGTGCCGCGTGGTGGCGATCCCCAGTTCGGCCAGTGCCAGCACGACCAACCCGTCAGGCGACGAGTCCTGGGCGAACTGTCGCTGCACCTGCGCGTATCGCTGCAGCGCCCCCTGGCGGTCTCCCGCCTCCCGCAGCAACTTGGTGTCTTCCAGCAGTGAGCGCGCCTCGGCTGGCGAGAGGGGAGCGGTCGCCAGGGAGTCTGCGGCATCCTGAGCTCCCGACGCAGGCTTGATCGGGGCGGGGCCGGCGGCACCTGCCCGCGACAAATGGGCCTGGAACTCCTCGGTCTCCTCCAGGTAGGGACCTGCCACCAGGTCGACAGGTTGCGGTGCTGCGGCTGGTGCTGGCTCAGGGGGTGCCTGTGCCGCGGCAGCCGAGGTTTTGATCGGCTTGCGGTCTGGCTTCGCCTGTGGGGCAGCCGGCCCACCAGTGGCTGCCACGTCTTGGGGAGTCGCCCCAGTCGCAGCGGCTGGGCTGGTTGGGGCCTCGACAACTGGGCTGGCAGGCAGAGGAGCGGGGGCAGGCTTGGCCGGGGCTTTCGGTGCGGGGACTGTGGGTGCGGGGCTGGCGGGGCTGTCGGGGGGAACGGTGGGAGCCTGCGGTGCCGGCGACTCGGCCGCTGGCTCTTTGGTCCCCTTGGCGGCGGCAGCTCCCGGCTTGGCGGGGGGACGCTTGGCTGGAGGGGTGCTGGGGGCCGCAGGAGCCGCTGCGGGCTGTGTCGCTGCGGGCGGTGTCGCCTTGGTGTCGGGCACCGCAGGGGGTGGGGCCGAGGCGGTCGTCGGCGCGGTCGGAATCGGCGCGGTCGGGATCGGCGCGGGCGGGATCGGCGCGGGCGGGATCGGCGCGGGCGGGATCGGCGCGGGCGTGGCGGGCTGGGCTTTCTCGCTGGGTTGGGCTTTCCCGCTGGGTTGGGGGGGCGCCGGGGGTGTTGTCCCCTTGGTTGGCGGAGGGGGGGAGGGCTGGGAGGAGCTGGGCGGGACCGGCGCCGCGGTCGGCAGGGCGTCGGAATCCATCTGGACCGCCTGCAGAATCTGCTCGACCTTGTGGATCAACCCCTCGGCACGGCGAGCCGTTTCCACCAGGGCGGGCTCGGTCTGGGTGCCGAATCTCTCGCGGACCTGTTGGGCCGACTCGAGGGCGGCGGGCAGATTGCCCAAGCGCAGGTGGTTGAAGGCGCGGATAGAT
>CAIUHT010001476.1 GCA_903898975.1 uncultured Planctomycetaceae bacterium | reverse complement strand
TGCGACTGGCCGCCGCCAGCCGGCCGGGACGTGCAGGCACGCCGGGCTTCATCAACGACTGGGTCGCCTGGGGAGCGGGAACGCGGGCTCCGCAGCAACTGGTGCTGGGGGCGAAGGCGCGGGCGCTGCTGGCCGGGCGGTCGGCGGCGACCACCGCCGACGTGCGAGCGCTGGTTCACCCGGCGTTCCGCCACCGCGTTCTGCCCGCCTACCGCGCCGAAGCCGAAGGGGTGGGAGTCACGCAGATTATCGATCGCCTGCTCGCCGAAATTCCCGCCCCCACCAACTGACAGCCGGCGTGGCTGGCTGCTCCAGTTCGTCCAATCTGTCCGTCAAACCTGTCCGTTCGCTCTTCGTCGCGGTTGTTCGGCAGTCGCCCTGCTCGCGCGGTCCGTCTCACTGTCTGTTGCCAGGCCGGTTTTATGTCAACGCCCTCTCCCTCGCAGCCTGCGGCACGCTCCCCGCGCGGGGGTCCGGTGTCGTTCGACCCCGCGGCCCTGATGCGGATCAAGCACCTCCCCTGGCGGGCCCGCTCGGTCGTGCAGGGTTTTCTGTCGGGCCTCCACAAGAGCCCCACTCATGGCTTTTCGGTCGAGTTCACCGAGTACCGGCCCTACACCCCGGGCGATGACCTCCGATTCCTGGACTGGAAGCTGCTGGCTCGCAGTGACCGGCTGCAACTGAAGCAGTTCGAAGACGAAACCAATCGCCGCTGCTGGCTGCTGGTCGACCAGTCGCGGTCGATGGCGTTTGGCACGCAGGGTTACAGCAAGGCCGACTATGCACGAACCGCCGCCGCCACGCTCGCGTGGTTCCTCGCTGGTCAACGCGACGCCGTGGGCCTGCTGGGGTTTGACGCCACGGTCCGGCAGTATCTCCCCGCGCGGTTCCGGCCGGGGCATCTCCGCCGGCTGTTACAACTGCTTGAACAGCCCCTGGGAGGAACGGCGACCGATCTGTCGGCCCCCCTGACCGAAGTGACCCGGCTGGCAAATCGGCGCGGGCTGGTGGTGCTGCTGTCCGACCTGCTGGCACCGCTCGACCTGCTGGCGACTCGACTTTCGTGGCTGCGGGCCCGCGGGCACGAGGTGCTGCTGCTGCGAGTGCTCGATCCCCGTGAACTCGACTTCGACCTGCCGGGCGAGGCCCTGTTCACCGACCTGGAAACCGGACGCGAACTGCATATCGACCCGGTCGCCGCCCGGGAGGGCTACCAGAAAAAGTTCGCCGACCACGCTCACCAGATCCAGCAGATCTGCGGCGAGCTGGGTATCGACCTGGCCGTGCTGACAACCGCCACACCCCTGCATGAGGCCCTGGTCGCTCTGCTGCAGTCGCGTTCCCGGGGGGCGGGACGGGGTGGCCGTCGGGCTGGTGGCGGCAGGAACTCTTCCCCCGGGGGAGGGTTGGCATGAGCCTGCTGATGCCCCTGTTTCTGGCCGGGCTGGCCACGCTGGCGCTGCCCGTGCTGCTGCACCTGGTGCGTCGCACCCCGAGGGGCCGGTTCGACTTCAGCTCGCTGATGTTTCTGGACCCGGTCCCGCCGCAGCTCACCCGCCGCAGTCGGCTTGAGCACTGGCTGCTGCTGGCCCTCCGGCTGGGAGCGCTGGCATTGCTGACGCTGGCGTTTGCACGCCCCTTCCTGCGGGAAGCCGCCCCCCTGGCGCTCGCGAACTTGCCCGCCCGCAGGGTGGCCCTGCTGCTCGACACCAGCGCCAGCCTGCAACGCCCCGGTCTGTGGGACCACGTGCTCGCAGCCAGTCGCCGCGAGCTCGATCAGCTTGGCCCGCAAGACCGGGTCGGGCTCTACACATTTGGGGACACCCTCGAAACCGTGGTTGAGGTCGATGCGGAACTGACCCCGGCGGAGCAACGCGCCGCAGTGGCCTCGGCACTCGCCGGGCTGAAGCCGGGCTGGCAGGGGACCGACACGGGTCTGGCCCTGGTGGGTGTCGCCGATCGACTGGTCGCCAGTGCCGATCGCCAGGCTGCGGAGTCGGCGGGGGTGATTGTGCTGATCAGCGATCTTGCCAAGGGGAGCCGACTGGAAGCCCTGGACCGCGCCCCGTGGCCCCAGGGAGTGTCGGTTGTGCTCCGCCCCCCGACGGAGCACCCTCGCGGAAACGCCCAGGTGCAGCTGCTGGCGAACCCCGCCGGGGACGACTCCCCCGGCTGGCGGGTTCGCGTTACGAACTCGGCCGAAAGCACCGAGAGTCAATGGCGGCTCACATGGCAATCGCGCAGTGTGCCAGCCGACGCGAACCTGCCTGCCGGCACGAGTCTGCCGGGCGAGACCACCGTCACCGTTCCTCCCGGTGAGAGCCGGGTCCTCCGGATCGACCCCGGCACACAGTCCCCGGGGACGGCGCAATTGACACTCAAGAACGATCCGGTCGCGTTCGACAACGAGTGGTACCTCGCGCCGCCCCCACGCAAAGTGGCCTGCATTCTGCTCGACGGCGGCGAGGAGGATCGCGGCACTGCGGGGCTCCTGTACTACCTGAGACTGGCCGGGGCCGCTGAGGAGCACCGCGAGGTGCTGATTGAACCCTATTCCCCCGCGCGACTCACCGCGAGCGATCCCGCTCCCGTCTCGCTGGTGGTGCTGACGGGCGACGAGCCAGTCGACCCAGTCTCGGGCGAGCGCGATGCGGCGGCACTGCTGGCGTGGGTCGAACAGGGGGGGACTGCCTGGGCGGCGGCCAGCGGGGTCGAGCCCCCCCGTTGGCTCGCGAGCCTGTTTCCCGAACTGATCGCCCGCAGCGGATTGCGGGAACCCGAGAGTGGCTTCGCCCTGCTGGCCGATCTCGACTTCACCCACCCCTGGCTCGCTCCCTTCGCCACTCCGCCCCACGGAGATTTCACCGGCATCCACTTCTGGAAAACCTCTCAGTGGGCGGTGCGACCGACCGAGGAGCTCGCCCAGAGTTCTGCGAGCGAACGCAGCGAGACTCCGGCCCCCGGGAAGAGCGCAACCACCCCACCGCCAGCCGAGACCGAGACTTCAACCCAGGAACAGGCGAACGCCTCGGCGACTGGCGACACCGACGTAGCCTCTCGCGACGGGGCTACCGGCGCGGGGGGCCGTGCCGTCACTTCCTCCCTCCGGGTGCTCGCGCGATTCGACAATGGCGATCCCGCACTTGTGGAACGGCGGGT
>CAIUHT010001475.1 GCA_903898975.1 uncultured Planctomycetaceae bacterium | reverse complement strand
GCGGGCATCGGGCACCCGTTGCCGCACGAGGGGCCAGATCGAGTCGGCGAACCATTCCAGCCCGTCCTCGTTGGGCATCCAGTCGAGGGAGCCGACAAACACCGCGGTGTGGGGCTCGGGTGTCTGCGTCGCCGCCTGGTAATAGTCGATGTCTACCGCGGTGTCGATCGCGGTCGCGTGCTCCCAGCCATAGCGCTGGCGGTACTGCTCCAGGTCGCGTTCACTGACCGCGACAATCGAGTCAAACTGCCGACCGGTCCACCCCTCGAACCAGCGCATTTTCGCGGCCTGGTAGCCCATGAACCGGCGGCGAAGCCAGCCGCGGTCGACTTGGGAATGACGCTCGAAGATTTCCGCTTCAACATTGTGCTGAAAAAGCAGCGTTGCGACCCCCGGCAGCCCGATGACATTGCGGGCCATCTGCACGAAATCGCAGATCACCAGGTCGGGCCGTTCTTCGGCCAGCAGCGCTTCGGCCCGGCGGCGAAGTCGGGGATCATAATCCTTGGCGGCGTTGTAGGGGTCAGGAGACAGCAGGTTACGGGCCAGATCGACCGGGAACCGCCAACTGTTGCGAGGGACTTCCGACCAGGGCTCGGTTTCGACCCGCAGTCCCAGGGACCGCAGTTGCGCGAGGGACTCGGGGCTGTCATTCGCCGGATCGTAACTGCACAGGTAGGTCACCTCGTGCCAGCGGGCCAGGTGCCGCACAACATTGAGCGTTCGGACTCGTCCTCCCGTATCCACAGGGAACAGTGGTCGCTTGTTGAGGAACAGGATCTTCACGCAGTTGGTTCTCCGGGGGCGATCAAGGTCGGCGAGGGGCGAACAGCGGGGGCGGGCGAGATGCGCGCCGGAGCAGGGCGTCGCCAGCCCCGGCCAGGCTCAGTTGGCATGTGCAACCGAGGCCGGTATCGGCCGCCACTCGGTCGGCAAGGGGTTTGGATTCCTACGGGGCACGCTCTGGGTCTCCGCCCCAAGGCGAGCTGTTGCCAGCCGATAGTCCACCGACGCCAGCATGAACAGCACATAGCTGTTTTCATAATTGTGATAGACACCAAACATCGCGGTGATCATCACGCTGACAATTCCTGCCGCATAACAGCTGCAGCGGACCGCGGCGAGGTTGTCCCCGAGTTGCAGATACTTTCTCACTCCGCGGTAGGCCCGCAGGAGTGAGGTCAGCTGCAGGCCGAGCAGCAGCAGCAGCCCTTGTAGCCCCCAGTTGAGCGCCTCGTTGATGAATCCCTGGTGGACCGACCGACCGGTGGCGGGGAGCCCAGCCGCGGCCAGGTAAGCGGGCGACACGAATCTGTCCCAGCACTCGCCACCGAGCCCCAGGGGATTGTCCCTGACCGCTTCCAGGCCGCATTGCCAGAACACCAGTCGGCCCGACGCAGAGACGTCGACCTCCGTTGCCGTGGTGATTCCCAGGTACCGAGCGATCAGTTCTGGATCCTTCAGCAAGTACAGGAAGATTGAGGCTCCCAGCACGCCCCCGAGGGTGATGTATCTTCGGGTGCCGGGACGTGAGAGCACGAACAGTGTCACGTAAGCGCCCGCGAGACCCAGCATGGAGCCCCGCGAGCCGGTCCTGAGTACGAGGTTGACCACAAAGGGGACCGAGGCGAACAGGGCCAGCCGCACGCTCCAACGGTTTTGCAGGAAGGCCGCCAGAAACAGCGGCATCAGCGAGGCCCAGAAACTCCCAATCTGGTTCGATCCAGCGGCGCTTGAGACGGCCATTTTTTCCAGTCGTCCACCCCGGGTATGAGTGAAGTGGCTCGCGACGCTCAGGATGGCCAACATGACCACCAGGCTCAACAGCACGCGCTTGAGATCGGCTTCGGACCGGACACCCGCAATCATGAGATTGCAAACCAGGAGCAGCTTGATCTTCAGGATCGCATGCACCAGGCTCAGG
>CAIUHT010001474.1 GCA_903898975.1 uncultured Planctomycetaceae bacterium | reverse complement strand
GGCTCGCGCGTCGTCTTGTGGAACATGGACTGCTACCCCGAAGCCCCGGAACGGGCCGGGCTGATCCGCGAAGGGGGTCTGCCGAGCCGGCTGCTGAGAGGGTTCAACGGCGGCCTGATGCGATCGGTCGACCAGATTGTCTGCCTCGACGGGGCCATGCAAGAGCTGCTGCAGGCGAACTACGGCCGCGGGGGCAACTTGCCGATCCAGATCATTCCCAACTGGGAACCTCTCGCCCTGTTCCCCGACAGCCAGGTCCCCGACCGGTCACAGCGCGACCCGCAACGGCCGCTGGTCGTTCTCTACCAGGGGAATGCCGGAGTCGGGCATGAATTCGAAACCCTCCTGGCGTGTGCCGAGCGGCTGCGCGACCAACCGATTCTCTTCCGCTTTGTGGGAGGGGGCAAGTGGTGGCCCTGGCTGGAACAGCAGCAGGGACGGCCCGCTCTGCCCGGCTGGCAGGTGCAGTCGTATGTGCCCAAGGACCAGACCCCGGCCCTGCTGGCCGATGCGGACGTGGCCCTGATCACCCTGCGCGACAGCAGCCAGGGGGTCATGAGCCCCAGCAAGCTGCACAGCAACCTCGCGGCGGGTCTGCCCGTGCTTGCGATTGGACCGACCGGCAGCAACATCGACGAAGCCCTCACCCGGTTTGGTTGCGGAGCGAGCCTCCGCAATGGGGATGTCGCGGGGGCCGAGCAGTTTCTGCGCGGCCTGATCGCCTCTCCCGAGCAGCGGGCCGAGCTGGGCCGACGGGCCCGGCACGCATTCGAGCAGGCTTACTGCGACCAGCAGACCCTGCCCGCCTTTTCGCGGCTGATCGCCCGGGTGGCGAGCATGCCAGCCGGCCACCCCCTGCCAGCCGCCCCGTCACCGTGACCCGGTCGGTCATCAACGACGGCGAATTCACCCTGTGACTGGTGCTGACCGGCGACTGAGCTCCGTCATCGTCGGCATTACTGGGCCAGATCTTCCAGGACAGCGTCGGGGCGTTCCTGACTCCCCCTCCTGACTCCCCCGGTGGCGGCCTGCATCCAGGCCGGGTATCCTCACCTGCAGCGCTCGGTTTCTCCCCGCTCCCTTTTTCCCGGAGTGCGTTCCATGTCGGCGTCCCCCCGATCCGTTTCGCGACGGAAGTTTCTCAAGTCGACCCTTTCGGCCACGGCCGCCGCGGTCGCCGCCCCCACCATCATCCCGGCCAGTGCCCTCGGGCTCGACGGCTCGGCTCCCCCCAGTGAGCGGGTGATTGTGGGTGGCATTGGCATCGGCAATCGTGGCACCTACGACCTCGGCTGCTTCCTCGAACAGAAGGACGTGCAGTTCGCCGCCGTCTGCGACATCAAGGAAGCCCGCCGGACCGCCGTCAAGAAGATCGCCGACGACAAGTACGGCAACACGAACTGCGCGACGTACCGCGACTTCCGCGAGCTGCTCGACCGGCAGGACATCGACGCGGTGCTGATCGCGACCGGTCCCAACTGGCACGCGACCGCCGCGATGTACGCCGCCAAGGCGGGCAAGGACATGTACTGCGAGAAGCCCTGCACGAAGAACATCGAGCAGAGCCTGATCCTCAAGGAGACGATGAAGCGCACGGGGCGGGTCTTCCAGGCCGGCACCCAGCGCCGCAACCTGCCCCACTTCGCCTTCGCCTGCGAACTGGCCCGCACCGGCCGCCTGGGGAAACTCAAGCGGGTCTACGCCCATCCCGCCGGAATGCAGGCCATGACCAGCGGCTGGCTGCTGCCCGAGACCGAACCCAACAAGGAAGTCATCGACTGGGACATGTATCTCGGCCCTGCAGCGTGGCGCCCGTTCAATGCCAAGCTGCTCGACGGCTTCAACTTCGAGAAGGGGGGAGGCCTGGTCGGCGGTGGCGTGCTGGAATGGGGTTCGCACTGCGTCGATCTCTGCCAGTGGGCGGTCAATGACTGTCCCCCACCTGTCGAATACGATCCTCCCAAGGATGGTCAGCTGGTCGCCCGGTACGACAATGGCGTCGAGCTGGTCTTCCGCGAGACGGGGTGGATTCCCCTGGGTTCGTGCCCCGTGCGGTTCGAGGGGGAAGATGGCTGGGTCGAGGCGGGAGACAGCGGCAAGCTGGTTCTCAGCTCGCCCGCCCTGCTGGCGGGCCGCACCGTCGAGGAAATCGGCGGCTACCCCGCCACCTTCCACGTGCGTGACTTCCTCGACTGTGTGAAGACCCGCGGACTGACCAAGGGGAACGCCGCCGCGGCCTGCAATGCCCACATTGCCTGCCACGCTGCGAACATCGCCCTGTCGCTGGGCCGCACCGTCAAGTACAGCAACGAGACGCACGACTTCCCCGGAGATGTCGAAGCCAACCGGCTCCGCTCCGAGGCGCTGCGCGAACCCTGGCGGCTCTAATCGCCGCGTCGCGCCGGACCATCGTCGCTTCCCCGCGCGGGAAGCCACAGCCCCCGCCCCGTTCCGCCCCCGGGGGGTGGCTGTTGCCGTGGCCGGCACGCCCCACTGCCATTCGGGCGGGCCTTCCTGATTCTTCCCACATCGGCCCTTGAGGACCGTTTCCATGCGTATTCTTCGTTCCCGGATGTGGCTCGCCCCGTGCGTGGCCCTGCTGCTCGCCCCCGCCGCCTGGGGGGGTGATGGTCAAACCGACAAGGAAAAGTCGCTGATCGCCATCCTGCGATCCGACGCCGCTCCCGCCGAAAAGGCGATCACCTGCAAGCATCTCGCAGTCCACGGCAGTGCCGACGCTGTCCCCGACCTGGCGAAGCTGCTCGCGGACCCCCAGCTCTCCTCC
>CAIUHT010001473.1 GCA_903898975.1 uncultured Planctomycetaceae bacterium | reverse complement strand
GCCATTTTGCGGCCTCCATGCAGTCAATGAGTCGGGCCGGCTCCAATACCGGCCCGGACCAAACCGAGGAGTTAGTCTCTCACGAAAAACGCGTTGGCGCGCCGTTCGCCACATCGTGCCCAGACTACGCATCTCCGCGCGCTGGTCCCGCCTCCAAGAGGGCGCGCATCCGCTCCTACACCGGCGCCGCCCGTTCCCGGCGCAGGGCCAACCGGGCCGCCGAGGCGATGACTCGATCTCACGTTCCCATGAGGCGGTCTGTCGATTCGATTCGCTGACAGGTGCCTGTCCCCTTCACCCGATTCGAGGGCCCGCCATTTGCTTCGACGAGCCAGGCTGGTCCCTGTCCTCCTCGAAATCCGCTTCAATCACTGGCACACCTCTCTGGTGGCAGACTCCCTTCCCTGCAACATCACCCCATCTCGTTTTCCTGAATTCCCTCAATTCGTGCACAGTCGGGTAGCCTGTTGTCTCAATTTCACTGCCAACTGATACCCCACCCGCGTCTTGGTCTTGTCGCCGCCAGGCCTCCGACCGGTGCTACGCTTGTCCATTTCCGATCCCGTCTCCAAACCAGATTCACTCGCAAACCCGCTCTCCCCGATGCCCCTCCCCGATGCCCCTCCCCGGGACGATTCCCTCTCCAGCCGGAGGCAACCATCGCGGCATCAACTCCAGAGGGCCTCGATTCATCTCGTCCAGTGGCAGCGCCCGGCCTCTCCCAGTTGAATCCAGCCCCGCCCTGCCCCACCAGCCCGGCAGTCAGGGAGAGGTGCGTCTGCGGTAGAGCCCCAGCAGCACATTTTCGGGATACGCGATTCCCAGTCCTCGGCAAACCCGACTCAGCCCCATTTGCATGAGGAACACGCTGCCGAACTGCTGCAAGACACTGCAGTCATCAAGTAACCAGAACCGCTCCTCCGTAAATCCCCCCTCCTCAAAAAAAACTAACGCAGCCGGGTGCGGGTGTTCATTCGATAGAAGGTGGGAAATGTCTCTTCCGCGACGCGTCCATCCAGCCATCGTGTGAAGCAGGGGTGGAGAGCGTTGGGAATGAGTCGAGCCGCAATCGACGCGGGGGACCAGCGATGCGGAGTCAGTACCGCCACCAGCCCGGCTGGCCGGATCAGTTCGGCAAGTTTTCGTGTCAACTCGGCAGGTTGAACAACATGCTCGGCAACCATCCGCAAGGTGGCCAGGTCAAACCCCCCGGGCCCCCGGTAGTCCTCCAGCCGGCATTGATGACGCTCATGGACCAGCGGATTCATCTGGACGTTGGGGCTGGGATCGATGGCGACCAGGCGTCCCGTGCGGCCGGCGAGTTGCGCCGCAAACCTCTCGTTCCAGGGCAGCACCGTTTGACCGCCCCCCACGTCCACCCACTGCACCCCGCCAGTCACGATCCTGTCCAACAGCGCCGCGTAAAGATCACTCGGATCGACATACTGCAGCTTGCCCTGGAACCAGGCCCTTTTCCCCCTGTAATCCGTGGTCGCCGCCAGGATCTGATTGGCAAGAACCTTCAGATCGTCAAGCTGCTGAGGAATCGAGGAGTCCATCCTGGCGACCTGGGAACCTTCGGGCAGTCCATCTCGTGGCCCTAGAAACTAATCCTCGAGGCTGGCCGGTTTCAACCACATCGCCTGGCGGGTGCACCCGGAAGGGCCCTGCAATCAATCCACACCTGGCGTTGCACCAGCATCCCACACTGGCAGAAAATGCCCTCGCCAATCGCTCGAGCAGGTCCTGACCAGGCCGGTGAGCGGGCCCTTCCCTCCCCCTTTTTCAGCATCTCTGGCTACCTCGACGCTGCCTCTCGCCAAAGCGCCAACAACTGCCCTCGCACTTCCGCCAGGCCCGCCCCTCCCTGCCGCAGGCTTTAAACAATCCTCTGGCCTCCCGTGCTGGAATCTGTTTCGATGGAATGCTCAACCCGCGGCTCATCGTCACCCGGCCTTCGATCGGAATTCCCCGTGACCTGTCCCGATCCCGTCTCCGGCTCCCGGACGCCGACCCTTCCCAAGCGTCCTTTCCCGCCCCTGTGGCAGGCGATGCTCCTCGTGACGTGGGCTGTCTGGTGGGGTGGCTTGACCTTCTACGCGGGGGTGGTGGTGCCCCAGGGGACAGCGTTGTTCGGCTCGACCGAACAGGGGGCCCTCACCCGGCAAGTCACCCTCTGGCACAACCGGCTGTTCGCGCTCTGGCTGCTGCTCCTGGCCGCCGAAATCGTCCGCCGTCGCGCACCAATCCTGCTCTGCCTGGGACTGCTGCTGGCGGGAGTGTGGGGGCTCCTGCTCTGGCAGCACGCCCGTCTCTCCGCGTTTCTCGACGCCCCCGAGTCGCTCCGCAGCGGCGGCTTCTACCCCTTGCACGCCCGCTACCTCTGGCTGACCACGGGCGAATGGCTGCTCGGGCTGGTCATCCCCTGGTGGCTGCTGCTGCCCCGTTCCCACAGTCAGCCCGCTGCCCCCTCCGACCGCCAGCCATCTCCTCCCCACCCCTGAAAACCGCCCCTGAAAACCATCCCCAAAATCCATCCCCGTCAGGCAGCAGCCTCCGCAGCTTTGACAGTGCGGCGTTTCTTCTTCGGTTCCCTTCACCGCAGTCCGGAGGGTCGGGTCGGTCGTCCAAGCCGCAATTAGATCCTGAATTCTGTCAAAACCAGCTCTGCACGCTTCAAAGACTGTTCTCGCGACAGACACAGCGACTGCTTCGGAGAGTGATCCCCGGCAGGGAAGCCTCAGACAGGTCATGCCAGCAAGTCGTGAACCACCCGGCCGTGAACATCGGTCAGCCGAAAATCGCGACCGGCGTGCCGGTAGGTCAGGTGCTCGTGGTCAAACCCCAGCAGGTGCAGCACCGTCGCATGCAGATCGTGCACATGCACGGGGTCTTCCACCGCCGCAAACCCGAATTCATCAGTCGCCCCGTGCACATGCCCCCCGCGAGCCCCCCCGCCTGCCAACCACATCGAAAATCCATAGTGGTTGTGATCGCGGCCCGACTGCTCAGGGAGTTCCGCGACCGGGGTCCGCCCGAACTCGCCTCCCCACATCACCAGTGTGCTGTCGAACAAACCCCGCTGCTTCAGATCCGTCAGAAACGTGGCAATCGCGGCATCCCACTCGGTTCCCAGCCGGCGATGTTCCGCGGCCAGATTGCTGTGGTTGTCCCAGGGCTGCCCACTGCCACTGTAGAGCTGCACGAAGCGAACCCCCCGCTCCAGCAGCCGACGGGTCAACAGCAGTTGCCGACCAATCGGCCCAGTGCCATAGGCCTGCCTGACCGCCTCGGGCTCGTGCGACAGATCGAACACCTCGCCCGCCTCGGTCTGCATGCGGTACGCCAGTTCGAACGACTCGATTCGCGATTCCAGTTGCGGATCGCCCGGGCGCTCGTCGGCGTGTCGGCGGTTGAAGCCGGCCACCAGGTCGAGTTGCCGACGCTGCTGCGGCAGCGTCAGTCGCCCGTTTCGGATGTGTTCAACCAGCTTTTGCGCGTCGGTGTGCTGCGAGTCGATGTAGGTCCCCTGGTAGGCTCCTGGCAGAAACGCCGACCGCCAGTTGAGGGCCCCCGTCACCGGCAGTCCCCCGGGACACATCGTCAGAAAGCCCGGGAGATTCTGATTCTCCGAACCCAGTCCATAGGTGACCCACGAACCGAGGCTGGGACGGGGCTGTCGACCTTCGCCACAATTCATCAGCCACAGGGAGGGCTCGTGGTTGGGAACATCGGCATGCATCGAGCGGATGACGCACAGGTCGTCGATGTGAGCCGTGGCGGTTTTGGCGAACAGCTCGCTCACCTCGATCCCGCTTTGCCCGTACCGCTGGAAGGTGAACGGTGAACGCCAGGCACCGCTCGTCTTCCGCTCGGTGCGGAGATTGGGGTTGGGGAGCGGCTTCCCATGATATTTGTCGAGGGCCGGCTTGGGATCGAAGGTATCGACCTGCGACGCCCCCCCGTTCATAAACAGGTGCACCACCCGCTGAGCACGGGGGGCGAAGTGCGGAGCCCTGGGCGCGAGCGGCCCGGCGGGAGCCCGACGCGGGGCCGCTCCGGCGGCGGGAGTCGCTGGCTGGGCGCTCGCCGGTCGGGCCAGCAGCGTCGCCAGTCCCACCATCCCGAAACCCATCCCGGTCCGATCCAGCCAGTCCCGCCGGGAGAGCGGCGGGGCCGGAAGTTCCGGGTGGGGGTGCTCAGGAGCACGCGACTGGGGTTCCAGCGGGGCATTCATGGATCGGGCGACCAGGGTCAGGAGGAAGCAGCCGTGAGGCGGGCCGAGAAGTCCCAACCCTGCAGCCAGAAGTCTCCTGACAGACTATCACACCCGCGCGGCCCGGAGGAATTCTCCCCGGATCCCCACCGGCCGGGTGCCGCAGCACAAGCCGGCGGGTCTCGGCGTTCGCTCCACGTCGCGAAAGCCGCCCACCTCCCCACGCAAGCACCGCGGGGGCGAGGGGCTGCCGGGGTAGCCCCGCCGGGGAAATCGCCCGTGACACCCCCCGCACTCCGTGATATGGTGCCTCTGCCCGCCGGCCAACCTGAGCCGTGGGCCCCGTATGCCTTGGCGGACCATCCCGCCCGGGAGCCCGCCATCGAGAACTGACGACCGCCGCGATGAGCCTGCTGGAAGTCGAGCACCTGCACAAACAGTACGGGAATTTCATCGCCCTGCATGACCTGAGCTTTGAGGTCGGTGCGGGGGAGGTTCTCGGCTTGCTGGGGCCGAATGGTGCGGGCAAATCGACCGCCATGATGATCCTGGCCGGGCTCCTGCCCGCCGATGGTGGGACGGTGCGCATCGACGGCCAGCCCTTCGACCAGGACCCGACCCGGCTCAAGCAGACCCTCGGAGTGGTCCCGCAGGGGCTGGCGATCTATCCCGACCTCACGGGGGATGAGAACCTGCGGTTCTTCGGCAGCCTCTATGGCTACTCGGGGAAAGAACTGAGCGTCAGAACCGCCAAGGCCCTCGAGGACGTGGGGCTGAGCGATTGGGGCAACAAGTTTGTCCGCACCTATTCGGGCGGAATGAAGCGGCGCTTGAATTTCGCGGTCGGCGTGATGCACGAACCGCGCCTGGTCATCCTTGATGAACCAACCGTCGGGGTCGATCCCCAATCCCGCAATCACCTGCTCGAGTGCGTGCGGGCGCTGACCCGGCGCGGCGTGGGGGTCATTTACTGCAGCCACTATATGGAAGAGATCGAAGCGCTCTGCGAGCGGGTGGCGATCGTCGACCAGGGGCGGTTGCTGGCCTACGGCAATCTCAACGACCTTCTCGACCGCTCCCGCCGCGACCTGGAACTGCGGGTCCAGAAGTGGAGTGAGCCGCTGGGCAAGCGGCTGTCGGGGCTCGTGACGCTCGAGCGGGTCGAAGCGGGCGAGGCGCTGCTCACCGTTCCCAGGGCGGCCACCGGCGGGGGGGGCGACATCACCAATCGCCTCACCGAGATCCTGGAGGCGGTGCGGACAGAACAGGGTGTCGTGCAGACGATCCAGACCAAGGAATACAACCTCGAGCGGCTGTTTCTCGAGAAGACCGGTCGCCGTCTGAGGGATTGAGACGAAGGGACTGTGCTCGTGAACAACGCCTGGAAAATCACCCTCAAAGACCTGAGGCTGCTGTACCGCGATCAGCGGACACTGGCGATCCTGCTGCTGCTGCCGCTCATTTTCATCACGATCCTGGGGACCTCGACGGGACAGATGTTTTCGTTCCGCGAGAAGGCCAAGCGGATCAAGGTGGGCATTGTCGATGCCGACCAGCAGGAACTGTCGGCCCGTGTGCTGACCGAAGTCTCGATGGTCGATGCCCTCGAGGTGGTCGAGTTCGAGACCCTCGAGGCGGCCCGCAAGCGGATGGAACAGGGCGATTTCGACGTCGCCATCATGATTGGCCCCAGGTACACCGAGCGGGTCCAGAACCTGAGGCTGGGAGACCTGCTGGCCGAGAAAGGCCGACTCAAAGACGAACTCGACAGCCTCGACGTGCAGGTCGAGTCGAGCGCCTACTTCGCGAACGCCAAGCAGGTGGTCGAAAAGCTGGTGTTCGGGTTCGCCTACAAGACCTTTGTGCCCGTGATTCTGCAGCGCGACAAGAAAGTGCTGGCGCTCGAGATCAAGCGGGAGGCGGCCAAGATTGACCGCGAAGCCGAGGCGGCGGGCGAACTGGCCACACAGGCCACCCAGGAATTGCGGGCCCTCGGAGGCGAGCGGGCCGACGCCCCCGTCAACGAAACGAACTTCGTCTACCAGATCATCGTGCCGTCGTACACGGTGATGTTCGTGTTCTTCATCGTGATCCTGATGGCCCGCTCGATGATTGAAGAACGCGACCTGGGGACCCTGTCCCGCCTCCGCATGGCGCCGATCTCCCAGGCCTCGACCATCATCGGCAAGACCATCCCCTTCTTGATCGTCTCGATCGTGCAGACGCTGCTGCTGTTTGTGGCGGGCCGGCTGTTCTTTTCGATGTCGTGGGGAGTCCTGCCGTTCTGGCTGATCCCGGTGGTCTTCTGCACGTCACTCGCCGCGGTGGGACTGGGACTGCTGGTCGCGACGACCGCCCGGACCGACGCCCAGGTCTCGGCGTATGGCAACTTCCTGGTGCTGACCATGGCCGGGCTCAGTGGCTGCCTCATGCCCCGCGCCTGGCAGCCCGAACTGATGCAGAAAATCGGCCTGACCACGCCCCACGCCTGGTCGCTGATCGCCTACGACCAACTGCTCACCAAGCAGTACCCCGAGATCTCCCAGGTGCTGCAGTCGTGCGGAATGCTGCTGCTCTTCGCCACCGTCTTCTTTTCGCTCGGCTGGTGGCGCTTCCGCTCGCTCAGCTAATCGCCACAAGGCCCCGCGCTCAAAGCCCCGGCCCCCGGCACATCCACCGCGCCCCCTGATTCGCCGATCGGCGCACCACGATCGGCGCTCTCGGATCAGCACTGGCACATCGCCGCATGCCCACCGTGACTCGGCGCAACAGGGTTTGCCGTCGGTTCGCCCCAACTCCCGACCCCCAACTCCCAACTCCCAACTCCCAACTCCCAACTCCCAACTCCCAACTCCCAACTC
>CAIUHT010001472.1 GCA_903898975.1 uncultured Planctomycetaceae bacterium | reverse complement strand
GCGGCAACCGCCGCGGCGGGCAGCTGCTCGGGCAGGCAGTACGCCGGGCTGAGGGCGGCGATGTGCATCGCGACGTCCCGCAGCACCTCGTGAGTGCCCGCTCCCCCCTCCGCCTGGAACAGCACCCCCAGCGTGCCGTCGTGGTGCGTGTAGGCCGCGACCGGACCGTTCAGCTTCAGCAGCCGGGCGATCACGATGTTCTCGCGGATCTTGTTCAAGACCTCTTCGTGCAGTTCCCGCAGCGTCTGGCCCGGTTTGTCGGGGCACGGCTGGGCCAGCAGCTCATCGACCGACGCGGCTCCGGGGCCGTTCAGCAACTGCTTGGTCAGCTGGTCGCACAGCCGCAGGAAGTCCTCGCTCTTGGCCACCGGGGCCGACTCGCACTGGACTTCAATCATCACCGCCCCCGAGCCATCGGCGGAGGCGAGGGTCGCGACGCGGCCTTCCGAGGTCATGCGGTCGGCGACCTTGAGCTTGAGTCCCTTGACTCGCTCTTTCAGGATCTGAACCGCCTTCTCCTGATCGCCCCCGGCCTCGGCCAGAGCCTTCTTGCATTCCATCATGGGCAGGTCGGTGCGCTCGCGCAATGCCCGCACCGCCTCGGCCGTAATCTCCGCCATCTCAGTTCTCTCCTGCAGACTGCTTGAAAACAGAAGTCGTTATCGCCCGGGAAGCGCCCCGCCTCCCGTTGTCCCGTTGTTGTTGTCACCCTGTGGAGATCAGCACCCTGGCGTGATCACCCAACCTGTGGGGGACCCGGTTGGGACCCCAATTCACTGCGGCCACCCGTGTCTTGCCGACACCAGCCAGGCGCGCCCTCAATCCAGATGCTCATCAGTTCGTGCCTGCCAGGCCATGCCCGCCTGATCGACACCAGTTGTCGAATCTGCCCCCCGCAGCCACTGCGCGGAAGGGATCCGGTGACGCCAGCCTCCGACAACCGGTTGGTTCGACACCGGTTGACTGAATCATCAACTGGGTGATTGATCAGCCTGCTCGAACCGACGGTGACTGGGCGACCAGTGAACTGCGAGCCTGGCTCACCGCTGGGGGTGAACCACATCCCGATCACCGGCCACGAGAGCCGCGTCATCAGCCGCCAGCTCACTTTGGTCTCGATTCAGTGACAGGCCGGGCCCTCAGGGTGAGAGCCTCCGGCCTGTCAGAAATCGCTTGGCGGAAATCACCTGGGGCGAATCGCCAGGCTGGAACAGCCAGCCCCCAAGGCGGGGACCGATTCGCCTGCCAGATTCTTCCCCGCGATCAGCGGTTCGGAATCGGGGCCGGACCGGGCCCTTCTTCTTTCTGTGGGGTGGGCAGCAACGCCTTGCCTTCGATCACGGCGTCGGCCAGGTGCTGCAGAATCAGGTTGATCGACCGGATGCTGTCGTCGTTCCCGGGTATCGGGAGATCGACCGTGTCGGGGTCCGAGTCGGTGTCGATCAGGGCGACAACCTTCACGCCCAGCAGGCGGCATTCCTTCACGGCGTTCGTCTCCCGCCGGGGATCGACCACCATGATCGCCTCGGGCAGGCGATTC
>CAIUHT010001471.1 GCA_903898975.1 uncultured Planctomycetaceae bacterium | reverse complement strand
CCGGTCGCCGAGCCCGGGGGACTCAGCTTCCCCGACCTCATGAAGAATGTCGTCGCCTCGTGGAGCGACCCCGAGCTCCGCAAGCGCCAGTTGCAGAACGCCGAGATCCTGTCGCGGGCCGTTCGCTCGGCGTATCGCTCGCTCCCCGCGGCCCAGCCGGTCGCCGCCGATCAAGCCCTGCTCGACCGCGTCTTCCAGGCGCTCGAGGTCACGTTCGACGCCGAGTACGGCGGGCTCGGCTACAACCCCCGCAACCCCACGCGGCCCAAGTTTCCCGTCCCCCCCAAGCTGGCGCTGCTGCAGGCGCTCTCCACCGGGGGGCCGCAGGCTCCCGCCGCCGAACGGATGCTCCGCACCACCCTCGACCGGATGTCGGCAGGGGGGATCTACGATCACGTCGGGGGGGGCTTCCATCGCTACAGCACCGACCGCTACTGGCGGATTCCCCACTTCGAGAAGATGCTGTACGACAACGCCCAGCTGGCGTCGGTCTACACCGCCGCGTGGAAGCAATCGCGGCAACCACGCGACCGCGAGGTGGCGATCGCGACCCTCGACTTTGTGCTGCGGGAACTGACCGCGCCCGAGGGAGGCTTCTACACCGCCCTCGACGCCGACTCGGAAGGGGTCGAGGGGAAGTACTACTGCTGGACCACCGAGGAACTCGAGGCGGTGCTGCAGGGGGAAGACCTGGCCATCTGCCATGCCGTCTATGGCACCGGGGGACGCCCCAACTTTGAAGAGGGGCACGTGCTGCAGTACCGCGGCGACCTGGAAGAGGCCGCCGCTGAACTGCAACTGGGGGCCGCTGAACTGCGAACCCGCCTCAAGAAAATCAACCAGGCGCTGCTCGCCACCCGGGAACAGCGGGTGCGGCCCCTGCTCGATGACAAGATTCTTTGTGGCTGGAACGGGCTGATGATCGCCGCGCTCGCCGAGGCGGGGGCCGCCTTCGACCGCCCCGACTATCTCGACGCGGCCCGCAAGGCGGCCGAATTCCTGGCCCGGGGGCTCCGCCAGAAAAATGGCCGCATGTTCCGCAGCCACTGCCAGGGAGAACCCCGCATCGAGGCGTATGCCGAAGACTACGCCCTGCTGGCCCATGGGCTGCTCGTGCTGGCCGAGGCGACCGGCGACGAGCGCTACAACAACGCCGCCCGCAACCTGACGACCCTCCAGCTCGACCTGTTCTGGGATGCCGAAGGGGCGGGCTGTTTCACCACCAGCCGGTTCCACGAAGAACTGCTGGCCCGCACGAAGGCGCCGTTCGACTCGGTGCTCCCCTCGGCCAACAGTGCCACCGCCCGCAACCTGCTGCGCATCGCCCAGTTGAAGCCCGACCCAACGCTGACCGAAAAGGCGCGGGCCACCATCGCCAGCTTCGCCCCGCAGATCGAAAACAGCCCCACCAGCTTCGCCTATCTCGCGCTCGCCCTGCACGAGAGCCTGCAGGGGGGCCCCGCCGCGGACGACACTCCCGCGGGCTCGCCCGACACGCCCCCTGCGGAAAAATCACCAGCCCCCCGCGGCGGCGAGCCGACTCCGCAGGCCAGCGCCGGGCAGCCGGGCGACCCGGTCCAGGCCGAACTGTTCCTCGACTCGCTCCCCGTCGCCCCGGGACAGTCGTGCCGGGTGCTGGTGAGGCTGACCGTCGCCGAGGGGTGGCATATCCAGGGAAACCCGCCGGGCGATCCCGACAACGATGAGCCGACCGAAATTGAACTGACCCCCCAGCCCGGCTTTGACCTGGCGAACCTCCGTTTTCCCCCGGGAGAGGTGGTGGATCGGGGACCGGAAGAACTGCCGGCGAAGTACCTGACCGGCGTGGTCGAGGTCCCGGGGACACTGGCGATTCCCGCCTCGGCGGCCGGAGAAGAACTGCCCCTCGAAATCCTCGTCCGCTGCCAGGCGTGTGACGAGGGGAAATGCCTCCCCAAGAAACTGCGACTCAAGCTGCGGTTGCCCGTGGCGGCCTCCCCTGCCGAGGCCCGGCCGGCGACCACTGCCCTGTTTCCGGCGAACCGGCCTGCCCGCCGCCCCCCGGCTGGCTCGGCGCCCCCCCCCAAGGTCCCCTCGCCCGCGGGGTCGCCCGCGGGGTCGCCCGCGGGTGGACCGCGTCCCTCTTCCCGCGTCCGTCGCGGTTAAACCACCATGCCCAAAATTGCCATCCTGGGAAGCGGGGGCATGGGGACCGCCATGGCCCTGGTGTTCGCCGAGAAGCCAGAGAACCACGTGGTGCTCTGGTCGCATACGGCGACCCGCCACGCCGAGCTGGCCACCGCCCGCGAAAACCGCCGCTATCTGCCTGGCCTCCCGCTCCCCGACTCGATCGAACTGACCGCCGAGGCCCCCCAGGCACTCAGCGGGGCCGAACTGGTGGTCGCCGCCATTCCGACCAGTTTTCTGCGGGGCACACTGCAGCCCCTCGCCCCGCTGCTGGCTCCCCAGGCACCCGTGGTCAGCGTGGTCAAGGGGGTCGAGTACGACACGCTGCTGCGTCCCAGCCAGATCCTGGAGCAGGTGTGGGGGGCCCGCCCCACCGCCGCGCTGTGTGGTCCCAGTCATGCCGAGGAGTTCGCCCGGCGTCTCCCCTGCAGCGTCGTGGTCGCCGGGCAGCACGCCGAACTGCTGCGACTGGTGCAGGGCTGGCTTTCGACCGACCGCTTCCGCGTCTACACCAATCGCGACCTGGTGGGTGTGGAACTGGGCGGG
>CAIUHT010001470.1 GCA_903898975.1 uncultured Planctomycetaceae bacterium | reverse complement strand
TTCTGGGCGTACTGGGTGCAAATCCGTACGACCGTCTTGGAATCCTCAATATCAGCCTCGGTCTTATTGAGGTTCATGTTCTTCTTGATGTATTCAACCGCCCGATAAGCACCGGTGGTGACCGCTTGCATCGACGCGCCGCAGAACCAGAAAATCACCGCCCCACCCGAGATAAATCCCAGAAGGACCGGAGCATCGGTCAATGACAACTTCAGAAGGCCTTCTTTCTCAAGCAACAGGATGATTGAGAAAATCATCGTTGTTGCCCCGACGACCGCCGTACCAATCAAAACAGGCTTGGCGGTCGCTTTGAAGGTGTTTCCCGCAGAGTCATTAGCCTCCAGGTAATACTTGCCCATCTCGAAATCGGGCGTAAATCCAAAATCTCGCTCGATTTCCGCCTTGATGTTCGGCAGATGTTCTGTTTGAGCCAGCTCGAACACTGATTGGGCGTTGTCAGTCACTGGGCCGTAGCTGTCTACAGCGATGTTCACCGGGCCCATGCACAGAAAGCCAAATGCGACCAGACCGAACGCAAAAATCGATGCATGCTGTCCCATGACCTCACCGAGGCCGTAACCGCTGACCAGGAACGCCCCAAACATCAGTCCTACAATCAGCATACCCTTCCAGAAAGCACTGAAGTTCCCGGCCACCAAGCCCGAGAGAATTGTCAACGACGCCCCTCCCTCACGCGAGGCAGTCACAATCTCTTGAACGTGTCGCGAATGCGAAGACGTGAAGACCTTTGTGAACTCGGGAATCAACACTGCGGCCAGGGTGCCACAACTGATGATCGTTGCCAGATGCCACCACAGGTTGGTGAGCGCGATCACATCGCCATCCTTGGTCACCGTGATGTCGCCAATCAACAGCCAACTCATCAGGTATGACATTCCGATGCATAGCAGGGACGCAATCCAGATGAGTCGCGTCAGAGGCTGTTCGAAGTCGAACTTCTTCAAGCCTGCGTATTTCTTTTCGGAAATCACCTGATTGACGAAATAAGAGGCCCCCGACATGAAGTCCATCAGGAACCGCATGAAGAAGATCCAGACGATCAACTTGGCCTGAATTTCCTCGCTCTTTACTGCCAGCGTAATGAACGAAATCAGAGCGACACCTGTCACCCCGTAGGTTTCAAATCCATCAGCCGTGGGGCCGACCGAATCCCCAGCGTTGTCACCAGTACAGTCTGCGATGACTCCCGGATTACGGGGGTCGTCCTCCTTGACCTTGAATGCGATCTTCATCAGATCGGACCCGATATCGGCGATCTTGGTGAAAATGCCCCCGGCGATCCGCAGGGCCGAAGCTCCGAGCGACTCACCAATTGCAAACCCAAGAAAGCACAGCCCAACGATTTCGCGGGGAACGGCCAGCAGAATGACCACCATCATGATCAGTTCCAGAGAGATCAGGAACAGACCAATCGACATTCCAGCCCTCAGGGGAATGCTCACCACATCCCAAGGACGACCGCGCAGCGACGCAAAGGCAGTGCGGGCATTGGCATAGGTGTTGACCCGGATGCCGTACCAAGCCACCCAGAACGAGCCGATGATACCCACGATTGAGAATAGCAGAACCCACAGCAGCGTGCTCCACGGCTTTTGCTCGAGGAACACGAGGTAATAGCCCAAGGCCACCGCAATCATGGCGAACAGCAGACTCAAAAACTGCAGTTGCTGAATCAGGTAAGTCTTGCAGGTTGTAAAGATGACATCGGCCACCTTCAGCATGGAATCGTGGGCTGGCAGAGCGCGGATCTGGTTTCGCAGGTAGAGGCTGATGCCGAGCGTACCCGCAATCACGAACGATCCGTACAGCATCAGGTCGAATCCACTGACCCGTCCGCCGAAGAATTTCGCCGCATGCAGGTCGGGAATTGCCAAATCGGCTTCTCCCGCCATTGCAGAGGCCCCTCCCAGAGCCAGAGAAAGTGCCCACCCGCACAGGAGCCAACGCCAGCCTGACGCACAGAACAACTTTGTCTTCATCTTCACCACAGTCCACTCGTAAGGGTGATCAGGTTCCAAGGGCCGAAGTTTAGCGTATCTCCCCGCCGGGGCAACCATCCCTCGCCCCAATTCAATCGCTCGCGGCGATTTCGGTCGTGAAGGCAGAAGCGCGGACCGCAGTCCGCCCACAGACTTCCATGGTTGTCGAGAACTACGTCCCCCAATCATCCCGATTTCATCATCCAGCCTGCCCCCTCCTATGCAGTTGCCCCCGAACTCCCTAATTGAAACACGGTTGTTCGCTCATGGGGTGTTGAACGACTACAAAACCCTGTTGACATTCGCAGTCCTCAAACGGGATTTGGCCGCAACTCAACGCGATCCTGGGCCCGATTGCTCTTGGTAGACCTCTGCCTCTCCCGTCAGCGTCAGATGTCTTGCACCCTTGATCACCCCAATCGTTCCCCGCAACTTGTTCCGGGAGAATACTCCTGCCGGAATCAGGCCTTGGCGCTAATGGTGCCCCACCAAGTTTCGCGGAATGCAAAATCGCCGAAGGTGTTCGCTGCGCCTGGCCTCACAGCACTTCCAAATCGTATGAGTACAATCCCGTCGGGCTCTTGGTAGAATCACGCCGCTTCGGGCCTGACTTGCTGGAACGACCACCCCAGGTCATCTCGGACGCCTCCCGATCCTTGGCCAGCCTCCCCTGATGCGACGCAACAAGCCTCCGCGCAAGCAAGTCCTGGCGCTTCGTCAGGCCCGCGGTCGGTCCCAGCAAGAGCTGGCCAACCGCGCGGGAGTCTCCCGTGCGAAAATGAGTGTCAACGAAGTTACTCGAATCAGCCCCCCGGTCGCAACAGGTTTGCCGCTAGCCCACACGCTCGGCTGCCAACTCTTCTTTCTACGTGATCCGGACGATCCTCGGCCCCCTCTAGGGTCCGCTGACGAATCCTTCCGGGGCCGCCCCCCGACCCGGACTGTTTGTCTCTACTGCAAAGCGGAGGTCCGGGGACCCGTCTGGTATTACCCATGTGAACTCTTGGCTCCCGTGGCACTTCCGAATAGTCGTGTCTGGGCCCGCAGCACTCGCCCAGATAGGCGGGACAAAGTGACCTCCCCTCGCGTGGTTCCCGCCGGGTATGCCCCTGCCGCGACGCTGCCCGCCAATCTCTCTCTTCGCCGGACCGGATTCCGGTTGCTGGTCCTTCCCGTAAGCAGCCGGGCCAGTGTCGGGCTGTTGACGGCGGGCCAGCTCCACTTGCCGGGTATTCACCTGGGGTCCTCCGTGGCGGGCGACAACAATGCACTGGCGGTCCGCGAGACGGATAGCCCCGAACACGCCCTGCAGCATCTGAATCGCTGGCAATCGGACTTGGCATTGCCCGTGGGAACCCGCTTCAGGCAAGTCTCTCAGGCACTGCCGTCCCGGCAGCGTTGGGTGGGTCAGGAACCGGGATTGGGGGCTCGTCAGTGCTTGGATGAGATCCGTCCCTTGAGGCCAGTGCCGCGATTGATCGCCAACGATCATCGGGGCGTGATTCTCGCCACTCAGGCGGGCTGGGAGGATGTAAGAATTGCTCCTCGGATCTCGGGTGAGGAAGCTGGCCGCGACTTTCTGGAAGTCCGCCGGGAGATCTATGACTTGTGTTTGCGTCGCGAGGATCTCGCCAACCCGCGCGTCACCGTCTTCCAGCGAGTCTTGCGATCTCCAGAATTCCGCCGGCTCCTCGCCGATCTCCCCGGCTATGACACCCCCCGGACCGGCCAGATCCGCCATGCTTCCTGACTCGCCGCTGCGGCTCGACACCTGTCCCCAAAGCCAGGCTATTGGCCGCCCCCCTCGCGGTCGGGCCGTATGGCTCGTCGGATGCTTGCTGGGCTTGCTGTTCTGGGCCCCGGGCTGTGGTTCGAGGAGCCCATCCCCCTCCCCAGACGCATCGACTTCCCTCGCGGTCCAGCCCGCCCGTGTGGCCGCGGCTTCCGACCTGCGGGTGGTGTTTCCCGCGCTCCGGGAGGAGTTTCGCCGACTGCATCCCACCATCGATCTCGAACCCACTTTCGGTTCCTCAGGGCAGTTTTTCACCCAGATCTCACAGGGTGCTCCGTTCGATCTGTTTCTCTCCGCTGACATTGAACTCGTCTGCCAACTTTCGCGGCAGGAAGCCACGGGTTCCTCCCCGCTTCCATTTGAGTACGCCTCGGGGCAGTTGGCGCTATGGGTGCCTAATCAGTCTGCGTGGGATCTTTCGGAAGAGCTGACTCAGCTTTTACGGAAGATCCCTCCCGGGAAGATTGCCCTGGCGAATCCTGACCACGCCCCATACGGGCGCGCCGCCCAGGAGGTCCTGGCGAGCCTGGAACTTGATTCCAGTCTCGCCCCGAACCTGGTGCTTGCCGACAATGTCGCACAAGCCCTGCAATTCGCGGACAGCGGCGGAGCTGCCGCAGCATTCGTGGCCGTCTCACTGGTCCGCAAGGGGCCTGCCTCCTCGCGTGGACGGTGGCGAATCGTTCCTGCACAGCATCATCGGCCAATTCAGCAGGGCGGACTGGTGTTGCCCGGTGGACCGGGAGAACCCGCGGCCAGACTGTTCGCCGACTGGCTGCAGACGCCCCCCGCTCGGAAGATTCTCAGCGATCACGGATTCCTGACAAGCAAGGAGTGACTGCCGTGGATTGGTCAGCCACCCAGGTGACGCTTCAACTCGCATTTTCCACCACCTTCGGGCTGGCGTTGCTGGGAATTCCCCTTTCGGCCTGGCTGGCCACCACGCAGACTCGCTGGAGATGGTTAATCGAGTCGCTCATCATGCTCCCCATGCTGCTTCCTCCCACCGTGCTAGGCTTTTTCCTGCTCTGGAGCCTTGGACCTCGGGGGCCGATCGGCAGACTCTGTGAAGACTGGCTCAATTGGACCCTCCCGTTCTCTTTTCCCGGGATCCTGCTGGCGTCGCTCATTTACAATCTGCCCTACGCCATCCGCCCGCTCACCGCGGTCTTCGAGTCGGTTGATCGCCGGTTGCTCGAGGCCGCCTGGTGTCTCGGGCTGTCTCCCACCCAGACCTTTTTTACTGTTTCCCTGCCCCTTGCGGCCCGCGGGGTGGTGGCCAGCCTGGTCCTGGTCTTTGCCCATACCGTGGGCGAGTTTGGAGTCATCCTCATGGTCGGTGGCAATATCCCCGGTGTCACGCGCACACTCTCCATGAGCGTCTACGATCAGGTCCAAAGTCTCGACTACAAGGCGGCGGCCAGCACCTCGGCGGGACTGGTCGGAATCGCCCTCGCCTCCCTCGCCCTGATCCAGCTGCTCGCCCCGGCCCGAGCCGATCGATGAGCGACTCTCTCGCGGTCCGTGTCAGCCACCGGTTTGTTTCTGGTTTTCACCTCGACCTCCAGTTCCAGTTGCCGCTCCATCCCTCCACCGTCACTGCTGTCACAGGCATGTCGGGCTCGGGCAAGAGCACCCTGTTGAGAATCCTCGCCGGACTCCAATCCGTTCAAGATGGCCGCGTTCAGTTTGGGCCCGAAACCTGGGTCGATACCGCCCGCCACCTGGAACTTCCTCCGCAGGCGCGCCGGGTGGGAATGGTGTTTCAGCACCCCGCTCTCTTCCCACATCTCACGGTCGCCCAGAACATCACCTGTGGAATCGCCCGGCTGCCCCAGCACCTCCGCAATGACCGGTTGGCGGCCCTGCTCGGCCAGTTCGACCTGCACCATCTGCGGGAGCAACGGCCCGGCCAACTGTCGGGGGGCCAATTGCAGCGAGTCGCCCTGGCCCGCTGCCTGGCTCCCCAGCCCCAGTTGCTCCTGCTCGATGAGCCACTCTCCGCGCTCGATCTTCCCAGTCGAGGTTTGGTTCGACAGACCCTCAAAAGGCACCTGGCACAGAGACCCGTCACCACCCTGCTTGTCACTCATGATCCCAACGAAATCCGCGATCTGGCCACAGCGGTCATCGTCATCGATCAGGGCCGGGTCCTGCAGCAGGGCCCCCTCGCTGACGTTCTGCTGAACCCGATCGAACCCCTTGTCGCCGAACTGCTCGCGGCTGGGCAGCCCGCTGCCCACCCCCCAAATTCTCAATCCAGCCCCTCTCCCTCCGTTGACCGCTGAGCGGAATCGTCCAACAATTCGCGCTCGTACCTTCGCGAATGCCACGGCCTTCCCGGGCAGAACGCCGCGGCGAGTTCCCCTCCTGAGGAACACATGCAGTTTTTCGTCCTGGGTGAAGACGAGTCCCTCACCGCCAAGATCCGTACCCAACTGGTCGACCGGGGGTTCGAGTGTCCGGCAAATCACGTCCTGACCCCCGAGCAGTTGCCGGTGCTGCTCCAGACACTCAAGGCCGCGGCCCCGTCACCGGGAGCCGCCACGCTGGCCCGGCTCATCGTCGTCGTGCTCGGGCCAGACATCGAGCGCTCCCTGAAGGTCATCGCCCCTCTGCAGGCCCTGGGAGGGGTGCAGGTCCTGGCCGCGGGCCCCGCCACCGATCCCAAGCTGGTCATTCGCGCGATGCGCGAAGGGGCGAATGAGTACCTTGATGTCAACGATCTCGACTCCGAACTCCTGCAGGCCATGCGCAGGCTCGAGGACGAACGAGGGGCCGGCCGGGCCCTCGGCTTAATCTCCGCCTGTGGTGGCTCGGGGGTCAGCACCATCGCGGTCAATCTGGCCTGCGCCTTCGCCGCGTCCCTCAAGGGGCAGCACTGTGCGCTGCTCGATCTCAAGGTGGAAGGGGGCGACCTCGCCAGCCTCCTCGATCTCAAGCCCGGATTCTCTCTCGCCGACATCTGCCGCAACGCCGAGACAATCGACTTCTCGCTCCTCAGGGGAACCCTCTCCCCGCACCGGTCCGGGGTCGAACTGCTCGCCTCGCCCGCCAAGTTCCCCTCGTTTGGCGAGGTCTCCGCCCGCGGGGCCGCGCGTGCCCTCGCACTCAGTCGCCACCATTTTCCCTGGGTCATCGCCGACCTCGACCGCTGCCTCAGCAATGAGGCCTACGCCGTCGCCCAGTCCGTTGATGCGCTCGTGATGATCGTTCGCCTTGATTTTGTCTCACTCCGGAAAACACGCCTCATGCGTGAGTTCCTCGAGACCCACGGGATCCCCGCTCCCCGGATCCATCTCGTCGCCAATCGCGTGGGACTGCCCGGGGAGATCCCCATCGCCCAGGCCGAGGAGGCGGTGGGGTCCAGTATCACCCTGCAGATCCCTGATGAGCCGAAAACGGCGCTTCGGGGAGTCAACCATGGGGAGCCGTTTGTGTTCAACGCCCCCTCGGCACGGGTCTCCCGCAAGATCGCCGAACTCGCCACGCTGGCCGCGACCTGGGTCCAAACCCGCTAAGCCCGGCTCGCCATAGCCAGTCCACCGCGACGCCCCCTGCCGGGTTCCTGATCGCGCTCGTCGCCGACGGCGTTCGCCCCCTCCGGGACAAGCACAGTCCCCTGTGAATGCCCACAGTGCACCCCCCCGGGCCTCATCCCCAGCCCGGTCCACCCGCCCCCTGGGGCGTGTCTCCCTGGGCCACTCCACCCCAGTTGCGGGCCAGCGCTGCCCCTGCGGCGCCGCCCTACAGTTCAGCCAGCGGCGCTCAGGCCCAAGTCCTCATCAGGTCCCCCGTTGCTGGGCTCTTCCATTTCTTCGGTCTCGGTCGCTGACCACTTCGCAAGCCCCTCTGTCTCGGCCTGGGGCCACTCCTCAGTGCCGACATCAGTCAACCCCTCAGGAAAATCGTCGCCGTTCAGGAAATCCCCAGTCCCCTCCCCGCTGGCCAGCATCGCCACCGTGACGGCGTCCCTGCCAGCCAGCAATTCGTCCCCGCGACGATCGGCCAGTTCACCCCCAGCCTCCTGGGCAGACTCCAGCGGAGGCATCACCCAGATCTCGTGATAGGCCACTGGCTGTTCGGCCCGGTATTTCTGATGTCGCAGCAGCTCCAGGATCGCCAGGAAAATTCCCGTGATGCGACTCCGTGACGGGGATCCCGCAAACAGCGAACTGAAGGCGACCCGCTGCTCCAACGCCACCCGCTCCTTAATCTGCTCAATGTAGACGGAGATCGGCGTGTCGTCGTAGATCACCGTGGACGGCGACGCCTCCGAATTCTTCCGCAAGACCCGTGACAAAGCGCTCACCAGGTCCCACAGTTCGACTTCTTTGAACAACTCCTGCCCCGCCGCGCCCCCCTTCGATGGCCGATCGTCGCTCAGTCGCCAGTACCGCTGCTGCCACACCGCCGCCTGCTCTTCCAGCAGCCGGGTCGCCTCCTTGAACCGCTTGTATTCCAGCAACTGCTGCACAAGTTCGGTCCGCGGGTCCTCCTCCCGTTCCACCAATTCGGCGATGGCTCCCTCCTGGGGCAGTACCAGCCGGCTCTTGATCTCCAGCAGACTGCTCGCCGTCACCACGAATTCGCCAATCAGGTCCAGATCCAGTAACTGGAGAACTTCCACAAACTCCACAAACTGCGCAGTCAACTGGGCCAGGGGAAGATCCAGCAGATCCACCTCCTGACGACGCACCAAATAAAGCAACAGGTCCAAAGGCCCACAATAGGCCTCCAGCTGAACCCGGTACTCTCCCGCCGAGGCTGTGGTCACACTGGAGTCCTTGAGGAACGGTGGGCCGCCCAATCGTTGCAACCCTCATCCTCCCCCTTATCGACCAGCCAACCCTCCCAAGTTCACACTCTTTCTTCCGTCAATTCCTCCCGTCTCAGTCACTGGCGACTCTGGCCAACTCATTTCTGCCCGCCCCCCCCACTCTCCCTGCCCTGTTCAGCGACCGCTTAACAGGGCTGGAACACACTCCTCTGTCTCGCCCCCCTCCTCGCTGCCCGAGCCCCACTCGTCAATCAACCCCCCGCTGGTGGGCTGCCTCGACAGTCTCTCTCACGCTCCCGGCTGCGATGTCGCCAAATCCACCAGGAATCCCCCCCCGCGCTGGCTCCGCAGGGCTGCCCCGTCGCGCATCTGCCCGGCGATATTCACCCCGACAATCTCACTCCAGGCCTCCAGCAACCGAAGGGCGACCGGCCCCGGCCGACCCGACCCCACCTTCCGCCCGTCGTATGCGACCACGGGCAACAGGCAACTCGGAGTCGATGTCGTGAACGCCTCTTCGGCCTCCCACAGGTCCGCCGGCCACAACGGCTTTTCCTCCCAGGCCACCCCCAGCCGCCCGCACAATTCCTGCACCACCTGCTGACTCACACCCGACAGTGTTTCCTCCCGACTCGGTGTCTGCACACGCCCCTCCTTGACCAGGCACAGGTTCGCCGTGGCGGTTTCCGTCAATCTGCCATCGAGTGATAACAGCAATGCCACCGCCTCCCGATCCTGTTCCCGCGCCTGCTGATCCGCGATGAACCAGTGTGCCCGACTTCGGGTCTTCAGTCCCGGGTCGAGACACTCCGCCGGAATCTGGCGAACCCGGGGAGTCACCAGGTGCTGCCCGGTCTCGTACTTGTCTGCCCACATCTCGTAAGGCAGCGGAAACGTGTGCACCACCGCCGTAAGCCGCCCCCCGCTGTCCGGTCCGGCGTAAATCCGGGCAGGCCCCCCGGTCACGAACGCCGAAATCCCCAACTCCTGCCAACGTGCCTGGCCGCGCGAGTTTCGCTCCACCAGTTCGGCAATCCACCCCTCCCACACTACCGGGCTTAAATCGGCGTTCAACCCCAAAATCCGGCAAGATTCCCGCAATCTTTCCAGGTGCTCCCGCACGCGGTACGGAATCAGCCCAAACGTCCGCAGCATCTCGGTCGCCGTCGCTCCCATCACCAGGCCAAGATCCCAGACCGGCAGACAGGCGGCCGAGACGGGCACCAGTCGCCCGTTCAGGTAGGCCACAGGCTCGCTCATTCTTGCAGCACAGCCCCAATTTGCAGACACTGACGCTCGGCTTGATCAGGGCGAAGCCATTCGCCCGCCGGCACACGAAGTTTATACGGTCGCGTAGGGGGCCGCACGGCCATCATCTCGGAGCGATTTCCATGCGCTTGCTTCGCCTGCTCTCCCTGGTTGTCGGTGTCAGCTTCCTCCTGGCTCTCTCCCCCGTGGGCGCTCGCGCCCAGTCCGCGGAAGACGAGGCCATCACCGCTGCCCGCCAGAAGGGGGTCAAGTACCTCAAGTCCTGCCAGAAAAAAGATGGCAGCTGGGACTTCACCAGCCACGAAGTCGGGATCACCGCGCTCTGCACCGTCGCCCTCATCGAAAATGGAGTCGAGCTCACCGACCCCGCCGTCCAGTCGGGCTATGAATACGTCAAGAAAAAAGCCCGCGAACTCAAGAACACCTACGACCTCTCCCTCGCGGTCGTGCTCCTGCAGCGGATGGGCGACCGCCGCGATAAACCGCTCGTCCGCTCCCTCGCTGCCCGCCTCATCGCCGGACAGCTCGAAACCGGTGGCTGGACTTATACCTGCCCCGGAGCCGAACTGGACGCGGAAAAGGTTCTCCGCGACCCCACCTCTGGCCCCAAGCCCAAAGAGGGCTTCGGCGACAACAGCTGCACACAGTTCGCCGTTCTCGGCTTGTGGGTCGCCTCCCGCGTCGGAGT
>CAIUHT010001469.1 GCA_903898975.1 uncultured Planctomycetaceae bacterium | reverse complement strand
TGCTCTCCGGCCAGATCGATATGGAGGCGATGGATCATGCCTGAAATCACCCCACTCCCGCCAGATTATGCCGCGCTGCTGACCGACATCCGTCAGCGGGTGCGTCAGGCACAAACTCGCGCGGTGATGGCCGTCAACGCGGAGTTGATCCGCCTGTACTGGGAGATTGGTTCCCTCATTGTCGGACGACAACAACATGAAGGCTGGGGCGCAAGAGTAATTCCTCGTCTTGCCCGCGACTTACACAACGAACTGCCAGAAGAAAAAGGGTTTTCTGAACGCAACATCAAGCGAATGCTGGCCTTCTTTCGCGCCTACCCACATCTGGGAAAAGTGCCACAGCCTGTGGCACAAATGGATTCGGAAGCACAAGGGCCACAAGCAGTGGCCCTTTTCCCGCCGGACCTACTGTTAGCGCTGCCATGGGGGCATCACGCCGAGTTGATGGCCAAGGTCAAAGAGCCTGCCATCCGGCGGTGGTATATGCAGGCTGCCGTACAATTCGGCTGGAGTCGAAACATTCTGGTGATGCAGATCGAGTCCGCCGCCCACAACCGTCAGGGCCGCGCGACCACCAACTTTGCCGCTCGCTTGCCGCCGCCAGAATCCGATATGGCGCAGCAGACCCTGAAAGATCCCTATGTCTTTGACTTCCTGACCCTGGCCGAGGGCTATCGCGAGCGGGAGTTGGAGACGGCTCTGATAGCCCATCTGGAGAAATTTCTGCTGGAGTTGGGACAGGGCTTCGCCTTCGTCGGGCGCCAATACCATCTAGACTTGGGCGGGGATGATTTCTACATCGATCTGCTCTTTTACCACCTGAAGCTGCGCTGTTATGTGGTGATTGATCTCAAGCGCGGCGCGTTCAAGCCCGAGTACGCCGGCAAGATGAATTTCTATTGCAATGTGGTGGATGACCGCCTGCGGCATGCCGATGATGCCCCGACCATCGGCCTGATTTTGTGCCAACTGCCCAACCGAGTGCTGGCCGAATATGCGCTGCGCGGTATCGACAAGCCGATCGGTGTCTCGACCTTCGAGTTGACCCGAGCGCTGCCCACCGACCTGCAGTCCAGCCTGCCCAGCATTGAGGCCATCGAAGAGGCCTTAGCAGCAGAAGAAGGCGGCGACGCATGACCCCCCACGCCTACACTGAAAACCAACTCGTCGAACAACCTGCTATTGGATTGTTTACGGAACTGGGCTGGCAGACGGTGTCGGCGCTGGAGGAGACCTTCGGCCCCTCACCCCTGACCTCTCTCCCAGAGGGCGAGGGGAGAATCTGGCTCGGTCGCGAGACCAAGGGTGAGGTGGTGCTGACCGATCGCCTGCGGGCTGCGCTCACCCGGCTCAACCCGGGCCTGCCCGCCGAGGCGATCCAGACCGCCAGCGACGAATTGGCCCGCGACCGTTCGGCGATGAGCCTGGAGGCGGCCAACCGCGAGATCTACCGGCTGCTCAAGGAGGGCATCCCCGTTTCCGTGCCCGACCGTGAGGCCCTCACCCCCGACCCCTCTCCCGCGCGCGGGAGAGGGGGGCAAATCCTGGTGCGCCTGCGCGTGGTGGATTGGGAAGAGCCGGAAAACAACGACTTCCTCCTGGTCAGCCAGTTCAG
>CAIUHT010001468.1 GCA_903898975.1 uncultured Planctomycetaceae bacterium | reverse complement strand
GGTACGGTTACCCGCACACAGCATTTCCAGTGCTGCACACTCGACCACTCTGCCACCTCTCCTTTGTCGGCCTTCCCCAGCAGGATAGGCCGCAACTCATCTCGCCTCTCGACCTCAGGCCTTTAAATCTGGGTTCAAATCCCCAAGTTGAGCCCTCCGGTCTCCTCTGCAGCTCGCTGCGTCACGCAGCTGGCAACCGCTTCGGGGCCAAGTCGGCAACCTGCCAGGCTCCGCCCCGTCGGCTGGCCTACTTCTTGTCTTTCTTCGAATCTTTGGGCTTGGAATCCTTCGGCTTCGCGTCTTTCGCCGGAGGTCCCCCCGCGGTCTTCGCGCTCTTCACCTTGGGCTTCTTCTCTTCGCCCCCCTTGCGGATGCCAGCCTTCTTGTCGGCCTTCTTCTGGGCCAACGTCGCCTGCCGCTCAAGCTTGTGCTGCTCCAGGCCAGCCGCAACCTCTTCCAGCTCGGCGATCTTGCGAATGCGAGCCGAGATCTGCCGAACCTTGCCGTCCAGTTCCCGCCACTTCGGATCGGACTTGTACTTCTTCGCCTCGACGCCCTTGGACTTCAAGGCAGCCACTCGAGCCGACAACGCGGCCTTGGCATGTTCCAACTGAGTTTCGGTGACCTTGCGACTGGTGCCCATGGTGGCGACGATATCCTCTTCGAACTGGCAGATTCGCCCGGGCCACACACTGCGACTCGGACCGACCGGAAGCCCGCATTCTCACGACTCTGGCTCGGTTTCGCAATAGATTCCCAGCAGATTTCCTCGCTCTCGCACCGGCCCTTCCCCCACCCCCACTCCCGCTCCCCTGTCGCCCCCCCCCTGCTCCGTCCCGCACCCGTGGCCCTCGATCGCCCTGGCTGACCCTGCTTCCTCCTCGTTCCTTCCTCTCGTATCGCTGCCCCCCACCTATGCAAGGCGTCTGGATCTCGAGTTCTGGCGTGGAATTTCGTGACTCTCTTCCCGAGCCCCGCCCCGCTCCCGGCGAGGTGCTGATCGACATCCTCGCCGCCGGCCTCTGCGAAACCGACCTCCAGCTCGCCAAAGGCTATATGGGCTTCGCCGGAATTCCCGGGCACGAATTCGTCGGGATCCCCCGCTCGGGCCGCTGGGCCGGGCAGCGGGTGGTCGGAGAAATCAACTGCGGGTGTGGCACCTGCGACCGCTGCCAGGCTGGTTGGGCCCGCCACTGCCCGCATCGCACCGTGCTGGGGATCCTCGGCCGCTCCGGGGCGTTCGCCCAGACCATCGCCCTTCCCGAGGGGAATCTGCTCCCCGTCCCCGATCACGTTTCCACCGCCGACGCGGTCTGGACCGAACCGCTCGCCGCGGCATTCCGTATTCCCGAACAACTCCCCCTCGTCCCCGGAACCCATGCGCTCATCCTGGGAGACGGCCGGTTGGGCAACCTCTGTGCCCAGGTGCTCGCCCGCCACGGGTGTCGGGTGGAAGTGGTCGGCAAGCATTCGCGCAAACTCGCCCGGCTCTCCCGCCTGGGGTTGGCCACCTGCCTGCTGAGCGAACTCGACCCGGCACGCCGGTTTCCCCTGGTGGTGGATTGCACCGGCTCCCCCTCGGGGCTCGCCACGGCACTCGCGGCGGTCGAACCGCTGGGGACCGTCGTGCTCAAGACCACCGTCGCCGGCCCTCATCAGCTGTCGCTGGCCCCCGTGGTGATCGACGAGGTGCGGGTGGTGGGCTCGCGGTGCGGGCCCTTCGCCCCGGCCCTGGCCGCTCTCGCCGCCGGTGAGATTGCCCTGTCTGGCCTGGTTGAGGAGGTGGTCACGCTCGCCGAGGTCCCGGCAGCCCTCGAGCGGGCCAGCCGTGAACCGCTGCTGAAAATCCTGGTCGATGTCGCGGGCGGGCTGAAGGTGGAGACCACCGGGCCTTGAACAGCCCGGCGTTCGCCAGGCCCTGCGGGGAGGGCGTACTTGCTGTTTCGTGTTGGTTCAGGCCACCGCCGGGAACTATACTCGGGATCACTCGCAGCGGTGGGTGACTTGTGCCGCCTGTCGAGTGCCGGGCTTGTTTTTGAAGGACGAGGTCGATGAGCGAACCGTTTTCCGTCTCGTGTCCGAAGTGCAAGGCGAAGCTGAAGCTGAAGTCGCAGGCGGCGGTCGGGAAGAAGATTGCCTGCCCGAAGTGCAGCCATCCCTTCGTGGTGAAGCCTCCGAAGGTGGCCGAAGAAGAAGAACTGTCGTTCCTCGACGTTTCGGAACCGGACGACATCGAAGACGAACTGCCCGAAGACGAAGAGGCGGAAGACGAGGTCGAGTCGCCCCGCTCGCGAAGTGCCGGCCGACGGTCGGCGGGCGCCGCGTCAAGCCGGGGTGGCAAGGGGAAAAAAGGAAAGTCGCGTCCCGTTGAATGGCAGAAGCCGGTGTTGATTGGTGGCCTGGCCCTGTTGCTGCTGGG
>CAIUHT010001467.1 GCA_903898975.1 uncultured Planctomycetaceae bacterium | reverse complement strand
TGTATTGCAGCGTATACACCAGGCTTTCCCCCGCCAGCCTTTGTTCCGACGCAGTGCGGCCCAGGGGGTCGTAGGCGAAACAGAGCCCGCGCGCCCAAGGCCTGCCCGTGCCGCCAACGAACAGAGTGAGGTCTCACAGTCCTCGATGAGCACAGGTCAGCATCGGGCGGCTTGCGCTCAAATCCATCGCCAACCCACATGGGCCTGCCGGTAACGAGACGTGACCCCTTACCTTACCTGACCCCTTACCTTCCCCCGGAAACTCGTTTGAGAAAACCCGGGGGAAAGGGTAGTAGGGCTGGGCCTGTGTGAAGGCTTCGGCCTGTTTCTTTTTGTGCGAACGTGGGACTCCGACGCTGGTGTGGGACTCCAGAAATGCAAAAGCCCGGCGACGGCGGTCCGGATTAACGTGCCTCCTGATTTCTGTTCATTGACACAACGCCAACGCGTCCGTCAATGCCGTGCCAATTTGATCCGGTGAAGAGCTCAATGGGACGTCGATGGCTTTGTCTAACATCGGCTCGAACCCTTCGGTCGTTCCGAGGTTTCGATTCGGGATCAGCTTAAGCCTGTCTTCCGTTGCTTCCAGGTTCAGGCATTGTGACTTTCGCATGAAAGTCTCCCAGGACTTCACCCCAGCCTGTTCCAGCAGTGGGGCCAAGAGACCGCTCCACTTCGTAGGATGTGGAACCAGAGCTTGAGACCCACCGAGTGCGTCCATTACAGACTTCCCCAAATCAGGTGGAGAAGAACCAGAATCAACTTGGATAATGGGCGGTGTGGCAATCCAAACCCCAGCCGTCGTCTTTGACGAAGCGTGAAGGTAGATGCGATTAGCCCGTTTGTACACGACCGCAGCTTTCATGGAACCACCACGATTCTCACGTTCACTCCGCAATGCGTGCCATAATTTACGAGATCCTGAAGTGCCTGCTGTTGTGCTTGGGTTGCCCCCGCAGGAACGGCCAGGTCCAAACCCCTTGCGGTGATGTCACCGGGCCTGATGTTGACACCGGCCCAGTTTCTGCCTTGGAATCCTGCAACGGAGTCAATAACCCCACGACCGGTACTGGTGATGTTCGCAGCATTTGCATACGTAGGAGCAGCAAGGTCCATACTCTTGCTACTGGTCGCCACACCGTTCTGCAACCGGTCGATAGTTGCGAAATTCCCGGGGAGGTTCTGGGCTTTCCCAACGCAATCGAATCGCGCCAACCAGGCCCACTTTCGGTCAGCGGCTGAGCATAGCGCGACTGCTTGAACGCGGGAAGTTCGCTGTCGGTAGATTTTCAACGGGATGCTATTACGCGGATTATCACAACGAATGGGATGAAGTGGAATACCTTAATAACTTTGGCACGCCAATGCCGCCGGACTTAACGCTCCAGGGCGTCTCCTTGATCGCCGAGTCGTACGAGGACTTCTGCCGGCGTCTTGACAGGCCCGAAAACGCCTGACGGAAGCAAATACCGTCTATCCACCCAAAACAGCCCGCTGTCTCCATCAGCGGCTCACTACAAACAACAGTGCCGATGGGACAGGCCGGGTGTGGTTGGCCCGGCCTGTCGAGTGACATGCGGCTACAGCCAGAGTCGCTTCCGCAGAAACTCGATCACGTCGCCAAAGAGGACGTATCCCAGCGGTTTCTTGCCGCAGTTGATCTTGGCGATCACCTCGGCACCAATCTGCGGATGCGGGGGAAGCGTCT
>CAIUHT010001466.1 GCA_903898975.1 uncultured Planctomycetaceae bacterium | reverse complement strand
CTCAACCCCATCCGCGCCGCGATCGCTCAAACGCCCGAAACCAGCGAATTCACAAGCATCCACGACCGCATCATCGACCGCCAGCTCGCGCAGATTGTCTCCCCGCAGGAAGCTCTGCAAACCCAGGCCGACAACGGCCCCAAAGCCGGCTGGTTGGCACCGATTGCGATTGAACCAACCCGCCCGGAACCTGCCACTGAAACCGTACAATCGGCCAGCCCCGGAAAAGTGTGCGGCATGGGAAATGGGTCTGATGGGACCTATAAGTCCTATGGGTCCCATAAGTCCCATAGTTCTCCCGGCGACACCCACCCGCCGCGTCGCTGCAGCGACCGTGGCTGCCTGTTCATGACGCTTGACCAATACATTCAGCTGCTCGACTGGACCGGCCGCCAGCCTCGGGCTGACAAGACTGGTCAAATCCCTGACCACCTTGAACCAATCCTCACCCGCCTCGACTGCAGCCCCGACGTCTGGCTGGACCTTGTCCAGAATTTCCGCCGTCGTTTCCGCACCGAAGCCGGCCGTCCGGAAACACTGCAAACCGTCCGCCAGCTTCGTCGTCGCTGCCGCCAGCGGCGACAGCGCACGTAATAGCTCAGGGCGCCCGGGGTTATCGCCACAGGCTCTGGCAGCCGCCAGTCCTGTCCCCGAGCAGACCAGGGACCGCGCGATCGCGTTCAAAACCAGCGGGTGAACTAAAGATAGTCGAGATTTCTTCGGACTGAGTGGGTGGTGAAACGCATGGAACGTCGCCGAATTTGCCCCGCATACCGCACGTTCGGGGCCTGAACTCGCCAATCGGGCATGGGGGAGGAATTCAGGATTCCCGTGGAGAGCCACGGGGCTGACGGATTTGAGGAGATCAGTTCGTTCATTCCAAAAGCGAAGCACCACTGTGCTATTTCAGCGATCTGGCGATCCGGGCGGCGGCGAAAAGAGTGGCGGCGAGCAGTGTGGCGGGGAAGGTGGCGGTTTGGAGAGTGGGGGAGGGGGGTGAAGAGTGCGGCAAGTGCGATGAGGAAGATGATGGCGGCTGTGGTTTGGAGGAGTGTCAGAAGTTGGCCGCGGAGTCCGGCGACAAGCAGGAGCAGGCTGGCGAGGCCGCAGGCAGCGGCCCAGCCTAGTCCTGCGGCAGTGCGTACGGAGTCAGCGGAGCGGACATCGAGGGCGAGCAGCGGGTTGCCTCCGACGCGGAGGAAGTCGAGTCGGAGTCCGTCGGTGGGGAGTACGAAGACCAGAGAGAGTCGGCCTTCGGGTTCGGGTGGGGCTGCGGGGCGGGCTTCGGCCGGGGCAGCGTCGAGGGGTGCAGTTTGCGTCGCGGCGGGCTGTTCGGGTAGTGGCGAGGGCTGGATACCGAGTCCGATTTGTCCGTTGAGGGCTGGTGCACTCTTTTGTTCGGCCAGTTCATCAGACTTCATTTGTTTGTCGGATACTTCCGATTTTTCCTTAAGTCGTTCATCGACGGCTGTTTGGTCGGCGAGTTGTCTTCTGAGGCGGGACTGTGTTGCGGGCGATGGGTCTGCGGGAGCACCTTTTGCGGATTCGCCAGCGGCGCGGCCGCCAGCGGAGCGGCGCGGTTCCTGGCGTTTGGCAGCGGGGGTTTTGCCGGCTGAGGGTTTTGCGGGTGTGGTCTGCAGGTTGAGCCCGAACCAGAAGCGTTCGGTGGTTTGTGGCGCTGACGCTGCGGCGGGAGCGTCGCTCGATGGTGGAGCGGTCGGGGCCTG
>CAIUHT010001465.1 GCA_903898975.1 uncultured Planctomycetaceae bacterium | reverse complement strand
GCGGGCATGCGGCATCTGCGGGCCCTCCGCCGACTGCGGGTCATCCTCGGCGACGACACCGTCTCCCGCGAGGGCTGACAGCCGGTCGCAATCCCAGGCGGGCAAGGCACCCGCCTGGTAGCACCCACCAACTGATGACGCGCCTTTCTAACGACCCTCAAGCGGTCTTCCGCCCTCACCGGGCAACCCATGTCTCCCGGCAGCCATGTCCCCCGGGCGAACGGGCCTCGCGTGAATTGACTGCTGGTAATCAATCGCGGGTTCGTTCCTGAAACAGCGCAAGAGTCGCAGCGATTCAGCCTGCGGCTTCCCCCGGCCACGAGATTTCGGTCCATGGCTCGGCGCGGGCATTCAGCCACGAGACCTGCCGCAGGCCCGCGGCCGCCTCGGGAAAGTAGTCGTCCACCAGCCCCGTCCGCGCGGCGTCTGGCCACGAGAGTCCCGCTGGCAAATCGAGCGACTTCAGCAGCACCAGTTCGCAGCCCCCCAGCAGGTGGGCCACCCAGGCTGCGATCGAATCGGTGGTGACCCGCCAGGCGTGAGGCAGGGGCGGAGCCGCCGGTTGCTTTTCTCCCCAGCGGACAAAACACGAACTGCAGATGATCGCCGGGACTCCCTCGTGCAGTGCCGCCGTCGCCTGCGGACCACTGCGCACCGGGCGGAAGATGGGCCGCAGGTGGGTCACCAGCCGCTCGTTCAACTCCAGCGATTCCAGCGCCAGCCAGTGTGCCCGCTCTTCCCCCAACTGGAACAGGGCGTCCCAGTGGCGGACCAGGTCGGCAGTGGCTCCTCCGCCCACAACCAGCACCAGTCCCGTCGCGCGACTCCGCTCGAGCAGCTGGTCGAGCAGGCGTGGCAGCCCCGGCCAGTCGAGCAGGCTCCCCCCCAGTTTGCAGACCACTCCCCGACGGTCGCGGTCCCCTTCGTGACTCGGCAAATCTGCACCCCCTGCCTCATGGCGTCCGGGGCCCACACCGCGGTTCCCGCCTGATCGCTCCCGATTATTCCCCCCGTCGCTCGCCCGATCCAGTCCCCCGCCCGAATCCTCCACCAGTCGCTAGAATGCGTAGGTGAATGGTTTTCTCGATCTCCCCACGCTCGCTGGCCGTGACTCCTTCTGCCGACTCCCGCACTCCACCTGCCCGTCCCGCGCCGCCGCGTCCGCGTCCGCCGCACCCCGCGTTGCTGCCGGCGGTCGCGATGGTGCTGCTCGGTGCAGCGGCGGTGGGTTGGCAAGTGGCCGAGTTCCTGGGCGATCCTGCCCTGGCGAACACGCTGATCAGCCCCACCCTCCGCGACTCGATCCTGGCTGGCCCGGCCCCCGGTGGCGTGGCGACTGTCCGGACCGGGGCCTGCGTGCTGACAGCGTGCGCGGCGGGAGTCGGCGTGTGGCTGCTGCTGGGGGGGCTGGTTGCCCGTGTCGCCGGGTGCTCCGCGCGGTCTCTCTGGGCCCGCTGGGGAGTGGCCGGTTGGGCCTGGTGGCTCGCCGTGGCACTGTTCCCCCTCGGCGATCTCGCCACCGCGGCCCTGGATTCCCGGCAGCCCGACACACACTGGCAGGCGTGGTGGCGCGGAGTGTTTCCGTTCTACTCCGCGCACCTCGTCGCAGGCTGGCTGGCGACACTGGTCGCTGTGGCGCTCGAACGTCGCGGCATTGCGCGGCCTGCTCCGTCGGAATCGCAAGAGGAGCCCGCAGGCTCCATTCCAGCCAGCGTCGCCCAGCCGGTCCCGCAGGCCAGTCGGCCCATCCACGGCGGAGGGGGACTGCGCGAGGTGCCCGTGGCGGTCTGGTTGGCGGTCGCGGCGTACACGCTGCTGTTTGGCTGGATGAACTGGCGGTTGTACGACAGCCTGATGCTCCCGCACGGCGACTCGGCGATGTACGAAGAGCACCTTTGGAACCTGCTGCACGGGAACGGGTTTCGCAGTTGGCTCGACAATGGTCGCCTGTTTTTGGGTGAACACATCCAGGTGGTCCACCTGGCGGCGATTCCGGTGTACCTCATCTGGCCGTCGCACGTGCTGCTGGAATGGCTGCAGTCGCTGGCCTTGGCGTTGGGGGCGATCCCGCTGTATCGCATCACCTTACGCGCGACGGGATCGCGGGGGGCGGGGGGCCTGCTGGCGGTCGCCTATCTGTTCGCCTTTCCGCTGCAGTTCCTCGACATCGCCATCGATTTCAAAACATTCCGGCCCAACTCATTTGAGATTCCGTTCCTGCTGGCCGCCCTCGACGCCCTCGAGTGCCGTCGCTGGTGGCGCTGCGGCGGGTGGTGCCTCGCGACGCTGGCCTGCCAGGAGGATGCGGCGACGGTGCTGGGGCCACTGGGACTCTGGGTCGCCTGCTGCTGGCCGGCGGGGGCCGCAGCGCTGTCGTCCGCGGCAGAGACTGCTGCGGCCCAGTCGACTGCCGGGCCATCGTCCCTGGTTCAGCCCTCCGCAGCCGAGGCTCGAGCGTCGCAGGCAGAGCCCGGCAAGCTGGCCATTCGGCTGGCCGGTCTGGCGGTCGCCGGGCTGTCGGTGGTGTATGTGGCGGCGATTATCCGCGTGATCCTCCCCTGGTTCCGGGGAGGGGCCGATGTGCACTTCGCGCAGTATTTCACCGAGTTGGGAGAGAGTTCGGGAGGAATTGCCGCCACGCTGGTGCGGCATCCGGAACTGGTCTGGCAGCGACTGTGTCGTGCCGAGTCGGGCTTGTTCGCGATTGGCCTGCTCGCTCCGTTTGGCTGGCTGGCGGGACTGTCGCCCAGTCGGGCCCTGGTGGCGGCCCCGCTGTTTGTGGTGCTGTGTCTCAGCGACATCACCGACTCGCCCCAGCATCACTTCCATGCCCCGCTGGTGCCCGTGCTGGCGTGGGCGGCGGCACATGGATTGGCGCGGGCCCGCGACCTGTTGCAGAAGCAGGGGCCCGGCCCGCGAGTCGCGTTGGCTGGTTCCACGTCGGTGACGGGTCAGCAGAACTCAGCCAGGTTGCGGGCCTGCCCTGTCGAGGCGATCGCGACCTGGGGGCTGGTTTCGTCGGTGGTCACCGGGTTCTGGGTTGGCCTCTCGCCCCTGGCGATCGCGTTCTGGGACCCGGGCAGCCCGGGCCACTGGCAAAAGCGGTATGTGGCAACCGAGCGGTCGCGACGCATTGAGGCGGTGGTCGCCGCCATCCCCCGCACCGCCCGTGTTGCTTCCACCGATTATGTGCATCCGCGGTTCACGCACCACGAGCGGTCGTACGACTACAGCGATTACCGCCCGGTGGTCCCTCCCGACTGCGAGTACATTGTCATCGACCTGCGCGGTCCGGGGAGCCAGATTGTCGATCCGTCGCAGATCAGGGAGCTCCGCGAACAACCCCCCCAGTGGCGGTTGCTGCCCGATCAGACCGGCGGCTACTTCGCGATTTTGCAACGCCTGGGGCCGGCCTCCGACTCACCCGCCCCGTAAGCCCACAGGGACAAGGCAGTCCACAGAGACAAGGCATCGACGCAGGGACAAGTCTGCCCAGGGGAACGAAAATGCCCCGGCGACAGCGCAGCGTTGGCGACAGCACGGCGTAGAGGCGCTGCGCTCTTTCGCTCAGCTCTGAGCAATTGCGCGGGTGCCCCCCAGTGCTCCCGACGTGGCGCCGGGTTCGCGGAGCAGCTGCACCTGCGCGGCGAGAGCCGCCAGTTCCTCGCGGCGGCGGCGGGCTTCGCGGTCCGCCTCCTCCAGTTTCGGGAACAGGCCCCGTCCCAGCCGCTGTTGCGCCAACTGCCGGGCCAGGTCACTCACCTTCTCAACCAGCCCCGACCGCAGTCGAGCGGTGAAGATCATCACCAGCACCGCCGACCACAGCACGGTGAACACAAACCCGTGGATGTAGAAATCGGACGGCACCAGCTCTTTGCCCAACAGGGGATGGGCGATGAAAAAGCTGTAGGCAGGCCAGCCAATCACATACAGCAGCAGCAGTCCCAGCAGCAGTTCGTAAACCCAGCGACTGGGGCTGCGGGTGCGGACATTGGCCAGTTCGGCGATCGCCTGGTCGATGCGCTCGGTGGCGTCGTCGAGGAACCGTCCTTCCACCCGGCTCGCCTCTTCCCGCAGCGGCTGGAGATCGCCCAGCGGGCAGACTTCGGCATCAAATCCCGCGTCCCGCGCGTAGCCCGAGACCACCAGCTGCGTCTCGCGCAGCAGCGATTCATCGAGCCCGAGGCTCGACAACCGCTGCAGGCGGTTCTCCCCCGCGGCTTCCTCATGCTTCGCCTGCAGCCAGCGAACTCCCTGCAGGGCGCCAATCACCGCCAGCTGCACCGTCCCCCGGGCGCGGAACATTCCCGCCGACGCCAACAGCGTCCCCAGGCTGTTGTAAATCCGCAACACCGCCGAAAAGGGGGTGAGTGACCAGCGGGTCACCACCTCGTGCAGCAGTCGACGTTCCCACAACTGCCGGCTCTCGAGCAGTTCATCGCGCAGCCGGGTGGACATCCGCTCGATCTGCCGCGATTCCTGCTCGGAGAGATTCCGCTCCAGCTGGTCGAGAGCGGGGACCTTCTCTGCCGAGTACTGCTGGCAACGGTCGAGGGTCGTGCCAACCAGGTCGAGCAGGTTGGCCCGCCGGATCTGCGCCCGGCGGCCCGCCGACAGTTCGCCGCGCAACAATTCGCGGAGTCGCGGGAAATCACCCGTGAGCGGTTCGCCCCGCTGTTGCGCTCGCAGCGCCGTGAGGGAATCGACCAGAAAAATCTCGGGGACGTGATAGACCGGCGCAAGGTGCCGCTGCCAGTCTTCCCGGATGTCACTGTCGAGATCGGCATTGGTCTGCACGAAGACCAGGCGGCAACCGGTCGCCGCCTGCAGCAGTTCGGTGGTCACCCGGGCCGAGCGGTACTTCTGCTGGGTCGAGACATACAGCAGCACGTCGCACCACGGCAAGAGACTGTGCAGCAGCGCGAGGTTGCTGCCAGAGGTCTCGGCCTCGGTCGTGTCGGGGTCGGGACAGTCGAGAATGAGCAGTTCCCGCAGCATCTCGGAGGCGACGCACTTGATCTCGAACGTTTCGAGGGGCAACCCGGTGCGCGACAGGTCGGTGTCGGGATGGGTCAGCAGCACCGGGCGGGTGGTGGTGGGGCGTTGCCGCCCGCTTGCCGAGCATTCCTGCCCCACCAGGGCATTGACCAGGGCGCTCTTCCCGGTCCCGGTGCCGCCAAAGGTGGCGACCACCAGCGGGGCCTGCAGTCGCGACCGCAGGGTATCGACCCGCTCGAGCAATCTCCGCACAACCGCCTGTCCCTTGGCGATGGGCTGCCAGGCGGCGGGGGGCTCGGCGAACCGCTTCAGCCGGGTGACCAGGTCGTCGGCCTGGGCGAGCAGTTCGAGGCGCTGGAGTTCGCGGAGGGGGGAATCGGCGGACGCCATCGCGGAGTTCACTGGGGTCTGTCAGGGGCCAGGACGTGGGGAGGGCCGCCCCGACAAGAACAACGCAGCGTCGCGGCGATTGCTCGCCGCCCGCGTCGGACCAACATCGGTCGCGTGGCAGACCTCCAGGACCTCAGTATATCGGAAGCGGGTCGGGGCGCGACACCGGGGGCCGAGGGGGTACCGGTGCAGGGACTGCGGAAGCTTTTCCCAAGCCAGACCGCTCTATGCGACCATGCTGCCAAAAAGAGCCAGTACGGTGAAAAGGGTCCAGATCAGACCAAAGAAGCCCCCCACCAGGATCCCGATCCAGGCGTGCACGGTCCCCTTGATCCTGGGGTTCTTCTTGGCCGCGGCCAACCCCTGCAATCCGAGGTAAAGGGCGACCCAACCGAGAATGAAACAGGGAAAGAGCGAAAACAGGCCGAGGTAATACGCCATCAGGGCCTGGGGGTTCTTGTAGGGGATCACTCCCCCGGTGGCGTCCCCCTCGTCCCGGTCCTCCGACAGTTTCTCAAAAACCTCACCGCAGTGCCGACAGCGTCGCGCCGCCAACCTGATCTCTTCGCCACACACAGGACAAGGTTTGTATTCGGCGGTGCTCATGATCGTTGGCCTGTGAGGGAACCGTTTGCAGGTCGGAATGTCCACCCTGCGAGTGACGTCTGTTCGAGCAATGTAGAGGCACGGCCGGGCAGACAGCAAGCAGGTGGAACCCATTCCACCTCTGCAGCACACGAGAGCGTCTTGATGGCTTCTGAGCGACAGTCGGCCGGCGCGTCAGTGGACGGTCACCGGTTGACCCAGCCGGGCCGATTCGAGAGCCGCGGTCACCGTCGCGCAGATCCGTCGGCCCAAGCGGGCGTCCAGCAGCGTGGGCTCATTGCGCTCAATCGCCCGGGCGAAGTTTTCCATCAGCAGATAATCGAGATCACCGGCGACCCGCACATGGGGAAAGGAACGTGGGGCCGTCTCGCGCCGATGGATGGCCACTTCGGGGCGGGCTTCGGCGACCACCAGTGCTCCCCGCGTCCCGACAAGATGCAGGCGGATCTCTCCCAGGTCGGGATGTGCCGCCCGGCCCACCCGCCCCACACACAGGCTCGCCGTCAGTCCCCCCTCCAGTTCCAGCGAGACCGTCGCCAGGTCTTCCACGCCGTTGTCCACGTTGACCTGGTGAAAGTGGGCGGCTGTCCGCGCGAACACCCGCCGCACCGCCGCCCTGCACAGCAGGTCGAGATAGCCCAGCGGATAGATCCCCTCATTGGCCAGTTCGCCCAGGGGCTCGCGCCCCACCGCCCCATCCGAGCCATCACGGTGCGCCCCGCGCTGATACTCCAGCCAGTCCAGGGGAGGTTCCCCGGAGTTCCGGCTCCCCTTGGGTGGCCCGGCATCCTTCGCGAAGTAGAAGTCGATGTGCACCGATCGCACTGCGCCAATCGCACCGGCGTCGAGTTGGGCCCGCGCCTCTTTCACGGCGGGCAACAGGCTCCGGTTCCACATCAGGAACTTCACCCCCGCCCGCTCCACCGCCGCCACCAGCCGATCGCATTCCGACAGCCGGTTCGACATGGGCTTGTCCTGCACCACGTGCAGTCCCGCCTCGACCGCCCGTATTGACAGCCCCACATGCCGCTCGGCCTCCGAGCTGACCACCGCCACCTCGGCTCCAAAGTCACGGACGGCCCGCTCGACGCTGCGCACGTAGGGAATCTTCTGCTCATCGGCGAACCGCTGATTCCGCTCATGCACCCAATCGGGCTGGTCAGCATCATCGGCCACCACCACCAGCTCAAACCGGGGATGTGCCGCCACGCCCCGAGGCACGTACGCATGCTTCACCACGCTCAGCACCGCGCATCGCCATCGCTTCGTCATGGGTTGCTGCCTCTCTGTTCGCCTCGGGCGTTCATCTTCGGGTGGGCTGACCACTCGGCTGGAACATCGCCTCGTGGCTCGCTCACACGTGACACCGCGTTCGAATCTGCTGGTCGCTCGCCCTGGTGCGGGCAACAGGATTCTTCCCGCTCCGGTGTGCCTGGCTCACGGAGCCAGGGAGACCGCCGCGCCTGTCTCCAAAGACTGCTGTACCGCCTCGGCGACCCGCCGCAGGCGTTGGCGTTCCTGTCGCCCCCGCTCGGCGGCCTGGTCATCGCGCGCGGCCTCCACCAACTGCTGCCACAGCTCCCGTCGCGCGGTGTCGCCGAATGGGGTCGAGATCGCCCGGGGCCCCGATTCGGTCAGCACCAGCTGGCGATTGTGATGATCGTCGGCATAGGCCGCTCCAGCGGTACCCAACACCGACAGGGAAAAGTAATCGGGCTGAGACCCCGGGAGCCGGGCCCGATCCAGCAAGGCCATCGCCCCGCTCGCGAAGCCCAGGTGCACCTGCAGCGGCCGCCTGTCGCCGGGCGGGGTCGCGTCTTCCGGCTGGGGGGCGGGCCGAGTGGCCCAGACGACGTTTGGAACAGCGTCGAGCAGCCACAGCACCAGGTCGAGCACGCCACGGGCTTCCGCCGAGAGCGCTGCATTCGCAAGGCTGCTGCCGTCTGCGAGCGTTGCTCCGGCCAGCGGGGTCGAGTCGCCCCGCCAATCGTGCAGCCGGAGGACTCCCGGGTCTCCCAGCGTCCGGTCCGCCAGCGCCCGGTGCACTTCCCGCACGTCGGGGCGGGTTCGCAGGGGAGTGCCCGCTAAAAACTGGCTGCCGTTCGCCCGGCAGCGATCAGCCAGCGACTCGACCCAGTCGTCGGGCCAGGCCAGTCCGTCCTCAAGCCAGACACTGGCTCCGCGCTGCGCCAATTCTTCAACCAGGCTGGCGTCGCGCCAGTTGGCATCGACCAGCACCGCCAGGGACTCGGCGGTCACGCGTTGCAGGAATTCAGGCCGACTCCACCCCGGCAGGTCGAGGCCGGTCGGGGCATCCGGCGGAGCAACCAGCGGAACCGCACCATGAACACCACGGATGCTGGCTCCCCGCAGTCGGCCTGCGCACCGCCAACCACGCGCGTCGGCGGTGGCGGTCAGCCAGGCCACACCCAGCTCGCCCCTGCGGGCTGCGCCAACAGCGAGTGCGCCAGCGGGTGGGGTGTTGGGACGCGAGGCGTCAGGGAGCTTTGCCGCCATCACCGGCCCCAATCGCGTACAGGTGGCCGTGGGTTCGCAGAAAGATCTGGCCGTTCGAGACGGCGATTGTCGAGTTCGACGTTTCGCCGAGTGGATTCTCGGCGAGCAGTTCGAACTTCTCGGGGGTGGCGCGGAACACTGAGGTCGTGCCCGCCTGGTTGGTCACATACAGCCGGTCGCCAACCCGCACGAGCGAACCCCAGATCACTCCCTGGGGAAGGCGAGCCGTCCAGATTTCGTTCCCGGTCTCAAGCTCAAGGCACTGCGCGAGAAACTGTTCGTTGGCCATATAGAGATGCCGGCCCAGCACCACCCCCGTGCCGATGCGCTGCGGATTCTTCTTGTCGTGCAACCAGAGGCGATGCGTGTTGGTCACATCGCCCTTCCCGCCGAGGCGGAAGCCCAAGGCCGGGCCGTGGTAGCCCCCCATGACCAGGCCTAATCCGTCACTTACAACAGCCGAGGTGTAGACCAGCTTTCCCAGGCCCTCACAACTCCAGGCGATCTCGCCCGTGCCGGCATCGAGAGCCACCACTCGCCCGGGCAGGCTGACCAGCACCTGGGTGGCCCCATCGCGTTCGAGCAGGGTCGGGGTGCTCCAGGAGCCGGTCCAGCTCTCGGCTCCCGCTTCGCCACTGGTCCCCCCGGGGACCTTGAGTTCCCAGAGTGTCTGGCCGGTCTTGAGGTCGAAGGCGGCGACGAAGGAGTTTTCCCCGGGGCCGGCATTGAGAAAGAGGCGGTCCCGCCAGATCACGGGGGAAGAGCCATAGCCCCAGATGTGGCGAAATGTCCCGAGGTCCCGATGCCAGAGTTCGGCCCCGTCGAGGTCGTAGCAGTACAGCCCGGCTGAGCCGTGCCAGACGACAACCCGCGTTCCCTCGGTGGCGGGGGTCGAGCTGCAGTGGGGATTGGTGCGGTGGGTTGGATCTTCGCCGGTGAAGGCGACGGTCTTGGACCAGCGCATCTTGCCTGTCGCCCTGTCGAAACAGAGCAGGCTGCGGTCTTGGGGATCGGTTCCGGGACCGGCGATCCAGACGCGATCGCGGGCGACAATCGGGCTGCCATTGCCCGCCGCGGCGAGGGGAGTCTTCCAGAGAATGTTCTTCTCGGTGCTCCATTCAAGCGGCGCGGCAGTCTCGGTCGAGATGCCATCGCCACGAGGTCCGCGAAAGGCGGGCCAGTCGTCTCCCCGGGCCAGGTTGGGCAAGGCAGAAAGCAGGCCGAGCATCAGGCCGGCTGTGACCACTCGGGTTGGGGCCCATCCAGTTGGGGCCCAGCCAGTGGGGGCCGACGCGGCGACCTGCGGGCAATCTGTTGGAGAGGAACTGGGGCGGGGCATGGTCGCGCTCTTGGGCGGGGAGAGGTGCGTGGGGCGTGAGTGGAGGCCTTGGCCCATCGACGATTCGTGGCGATGGGTTTGGCCGATGCGCAATTTGGCCAATGGGCGAGTGAGGGGCGACAGCCGCGCCGGCAGTGGCTGTGGGCTGAAGCGAGTCGGTTCGAAGTTCACCGATTTGGCTCACCGCGCAGCAGAACGGCCGGAAGAAACTTCCGGCCGTTCCGAGTGCAGTCCTGTGCAGGCGAGCCGAGGCCCACCCGCTCTCGGGGGAGAGACTAGTTCAGGATCTTGGCGGTGTCAGCGACGATGGCGTCGACAGCCTTGGCGTCGAGGCCACCCTTGTTGAAGGCGTGAGTCGCCTTGACCTTGCCCTCAACCCACATCATGACGGTGACTTCGGCGTCCTTGGCAATCTTGTAGCCTTCGGGACCGGCATCGCCCTCGATGACCGTCAACGGGGTGCTCTTGATCCCGTCGTCAGCGGCCATCTTGGTCAGCTTGGGCTCAACCTTGTCTGGGTCATTGGTCAGCACCACCACGAAGGCGGCCATCTTCTTGTCCTTGTTGCCCGCCACAGTGGCGTCCAACTTCTTGACCAGCGACTTCACGTTGTCGTTCACGTCGCGGGTGAAGACCGTGACGGTCGGGCGGGACCCGTACCGGCAGCGGTAGCACAGCGTCTCGCCCTTGGCGGGACCGGTGATGTCACGCACGTTGAACGCGGGGACGCTGGCCCCTTCCTTCAGACCCGACTCCACACGGTCCGCCGCAACCAACACCGCGGGCAGAACCAGGGCAGCCGCCACCAACCCGAGCAACTTCTTCATCAGCACACTCTCCAAAAAGTGACCTCGAGACCACTCAGCCAACGCTGGGTCAGCCAACTCAGGGATGTCTCAGCCGCCACAATCGATACACGTCTGGACTTCAGACCAGCCGTTATCAGCGGCACGTGAATTCTAGTCAATCCGGCGACCCCGGCAAGCGACCGCCCCCACGGACGAGGGGGCAACCCCCATTCTCAGCCCCTCCGAGGCCCGGGGCTGGCGGTCAGGGTGGGGCGTCCGTCGCGAATTTCCCGACCAGCCGCAGACTTCCCATCGAGACGAAATGGAGCCGAGGGAGGAGCTGACGAGCTCTCGATACCCGGGGCGTCACTCGTGGAACGGGTGGGGCCGTGTCCGGCCGAATGGGGCTGCGGGTGCTAGAATTGGGCAGCTTCATAGGGTCGACGTCGCGTGGTGGGTGGCCACGTCGGCCCCGCATGGTCCCCGATTATGGCTTCCCTCTCTGGTGGCGCCTCACTCTGATGGCGTCTCTCCCGGGTGGCGTCTCTCTTGGGTGACTTCCCCGACCTTCCGCTTCCAACACTGGCATCTCATGCAGATCAAACTGGACTACGGCAAACAGGGGCTGATGGTGGATCTTCCAGCCGAGCGACTGGTGGGGCCACTCGCGCTGCGTCCAGTGGCACCGCTGGCGAATCCTCGGGCCGCGGTCGAGCGATTACTGGAGCAACCGCTGGGGACGCCACCCCTGGCCGAGTTGGCCAAGGGACGTCGATCGGCGTGCGTGCTGGTCTGTGACATCACCCGGCCGGTTCCCAACCGGCTGCTGCTGGAGCCAATGCTGGCGATTCTCGAGCAGTCGGGCATTCCCCGCGAGGCGATCACCATCCTGGTGGCCACGGGGATGCACCGTCCCAACGAGGGGGAGGAGCTGGTCGAACTGCTGGGAGCCGACATCGTCGCCCGCTATCGCTGCGAAAACCACTTTGGGAAAGATCGGGACAGTCACACCTACCTGGGGACCACGCCCCGGGGGGTTCCCGCCTGGATCGACTCGCGGTATGTGCAGGCCGAACTCAAGATTGCCACCGGTCTGATCGAGCCCCACCTGATGGCGGGGTACTCCGGGGGGCGGAAGCTGATCTGCCCCGGAATCGCGGCACTGGAAACGGTGCGGGTCTGGCACGGGCCACAGTTCCTCGAGCATCCACTCGCCGACTACGGGCACCTGCAGGGGAACCCGGTGCACGAAGAGAACACGCTGATTGCCCGGATGGCGGGTTGCGACTTCATTGTGAATGTCACACTCGACGAGCAGCGACGGGTCACCCACGTGGTCGCCGGGGAGATGGAGCAGGCGTTTCTCGAGGGGGTGCGGTTTATCGAAGAGGTGGTGCGGGCCGAGATTCCCGAGGCCTGCGACGTGGTGGTCACCTCGGGAGCGGGCTATCCCCTCGACACGACGTTTTACCAGTCGATCAAGGGGATGACCGGGGCGCTGCCCATTGTCAAAGCGGGCGGGACCATTGTGGTCGCCGCCAGCATGACCGAGGGGATTGGGAGTCCCGAGTTTCAGCAGTTGTTCGCCGAGAATCGGACGCTGGAAGGCTTCATGGAGCGGATCCTGGGGCGGGACTATTTCGTGATGGATCAGTGGCAGCTGGAAGAGTTGGCGAAGGTGCGGCGGAAGGCGCGGGTGCGGGTGGTGACGCACGGGTTGCCCGCCGAGACCCTGCGGGGCCTCTTCGTTGACCCGGCCCCTACGGTGGAGCAGGCGGTGGCCGAGGCGTTGCAGCAGTACGGTCCGGGGGCCCGGGTGGCGGTGATTCCGAAGGGGCCGTACGTGATCCCGGCGATCGCAGCGGGCTGACACTGAGGCGCGCTGGTGCCGTGCTGGCACCGAGCTGAGTGGCCGAGACCGACGGGGCAGTCCGCGCGTATCTCGCCGGGCACTGCTCACTCACTTCGTGGTGGAGATCTGCGCCGCTCTCTGAGAGAGCGGGGTGCTGAGCGCTCAGTGGGCCGGAGAGGTGGGGGGCGCCGGAGAGAAGGTGGGGGCCAGCCCGCTGATTGTGCTTTCGCCGACCGAGGGCTCGGGGAGCGCGAAGTCGGCGACCACCACGGTGACGTTGTCGCGTCCCCCGGCGGCCAGTGCCGCGTCTCTCAATCGGTCACACGCCTGCTGGGGGATGACGGTGCTCGCCATTTCGCGGGCGATCACGTCGTCGGACACCATGTCGTAGAGACCGTCCGAGCAGAGCAGCAGGCGGTCTCCCGGCCCGAGTCGGTGGTAATGGCTTTCGAGGAAGATGTGATCGTGATCGCAGCCAAAGGCATTGGTCAGGATGTGCCGGTAGCGAAGAGTCTCGGACGCCGGGAGTCCGTTGCGAATCAGCGACTCGGCCATCGTCTGGTCCTTGGTCAGCTGGGTGAGCTTGCCCCGCTGCCACAAGTACGCGCGACTGTCACCGACGTGGGCGATGATGACATGCCAGCCCACCACGTAGGCACAGGTCCAGGTGGTTCCCATTCCGGTCAGCTTGGGGTCGGTTCGCGAGTAGTCGCTGATCAACTGCTGCAGGTTGGTGGCAAACTCTTCGAGGCGTTCACGCACCTCAGGCCAGATGCGGGGCTCGAAACGCATCAGCCAGGAGGGGTGCCTGGCGACGAGTTCCCAACCCAGGCGGAGCACCATTTCGCTGGCCACTTCTCCGGCACGACCCCCGCCCATCCCGTCGGCGACAATCAGCACATACGCGTGGTCACTGCGAAAGTCTTCGGGGTCGGGTTGCAGGCTGCTCAACAGCATTTCGCGGGAGCGAGTCCGTTGCACGACCGCGTAGTTGTCTTCGTTGTTTTCCCGCACCAGTCCGAGGTGCGATGCCGCACCAAAACTTACCTGCGGCTCCAGCCCGTGCTCCAGCGGACCACTCTGCGTTGACCGCGGTGGCTGCACGAGTTCCGTAGATGCTTCATTGTGGCTGGCTGAGGTCATGTGTCGCTTTCCATACCGTGTTCCGCGTCGTGGCCCTCGGCGCATTCTACGCAACTGTTGTTCGTGCGGCTACCACGAATTTCTCTAAAAACCAAAGCGGGTTTTGGGGGTGGGGTGTTGCCGAGCCGTGGTGGCTGGTCTGGATCAATCAAAGGTGGCCTACCTGTCCTGCGATTGTCTGATAAACCTCAGGTGTCGAGCCAGTGGCAAGCAGGAACAGAAGTCGTTTCGCTGAGGCCAGTTTTTGAGCAGCCTGAATTGCCCTGATGTGTCTCGGCATTGGATCAACGCGTCAAGAACTCCCGTGAGCCTGTCACAGTGAGCACCAAAACGTGTGCGTGAAAAAGGGATGCCCAGCGAAGGGGCGCCGTTGCAAAGACCGACGATCGTTGCGAAAAAAGTTTCCTGCACCGGGGAAGCGGGTATTGTGCGGCTCACTTTGATTCACTCCCCATTCGAGCGGCCGACTGAGGATCCGGGCTGAGCCCTGAGAGCCGTCATCTTTTGCCCCGCTTGCGTCCTCAGTAGACTGCCCCGCGGGCCGACGGGTGCGTGGAGCCGGGGCGCCGGCCTCCTCAGCTGGGCTGGTCTCTGCCGGATCGGGCCCCGACATCGCCTCACCAGCCCCACTGCCCCACCAACCCAGCCTCGAACCTGTCCTGATGAGACCGTCCCCATGAACCTGTGGCTCTGGCTGGCGAATGGGGTGTTGCTGGTGCACCTGGGCTTTGTGCTGTTTGTGGTATTGGGAGGTGGGCTGGTGTGGTGTCGGCCAGGCTGGGCCGTCTGGCACCTCCCCGCCGCCGCCTGGGGGGCCGCCGTCGAGTTCTTTCACATCATCTGCCCGCTCACCTACCTCGAAAACTGGCTACGCCTTCAGGGAGGCCAGGAGGTGGGTGAGGCCGATTTCATTCAGCGGGTCATTCTCCCAATTCTCTACCCGGCGGGGCTGACTCCGGGGATGCAGTTGCTGCTGGGCTGCGTCGTGCTGGCGATCAACGTCCCCGTCTATGTCGCCCTTGTCTGGCGCCGAGGCTGGTCGTTCACGGGACGCGGGTGGGCGTCATCGTCAGACTCGAAGGCGGACGCCCATTGAAGAAAGTCCGGCACCCGTGTGCGGCCACGGCAACTGAGCGCGGCCCCGTAGCGATGCACCGCAAACGCGACGTCATGGCTTGAGGTCCCCGGCGGAGTCGGCCACTGCCAGGCGAGTGCCAAGGTGAGACCGAGATGCCGTTCAGGCAGTCGCGGGCTGGTGGTCTCCCGTCCGCGCAACGCGGGCTCGACAGCGCGGGTGGATCCCACATGGCGCTGCGCCGAAAGCGACCGGCGCGATGAGCCGGTCCCTCAGGGGCCCCGCCAAAAATCACCGACGGCAACTCTTTGGTCATAACGCCCAAGTGAAAAATCGTGGGCAAGACCTGGCTGGTAAAAGCTTGCAGCCTCCCACGGGCTGGCGCGCACTGGCTGGCGGGCTCAGTCTCCCGACTGGGGTGCATTGGCTTGTCGGACCGTGAATTTCGACTCGTGGTCGATGACGCAGGTCATCTCTTCCCCCCCGGGCAAGCGCACGGGGGCCCAGACCTCATAACCGATGTCCTGCTTCCGCAGCGTCAATGGGCCGGTCAGCAGGTCATCTTCCAGCCGTGTCAGGTCCAGTTGCGTCAACTCGGTGGCGTACGCCCCATGGCGGGCGCGGTGAGCCTGTTGCGCGTAGTACACCCGGCTCAACTGCCAGCGGATTGGCAGCAGCGGGTCGGGCTTGTACCGCACTTCCCGCGCAGGCCGGGTCCCGACCCGCGCTTTCGAGAACTGCACCACGCCCCAGGTCTCGGGCCGATGCATGTTGATGGTGTATTGTGGCGACCAGACCCAGTTGTCTTCGGGCTGTTTCGGGACCTTGCTGTACTTTCCCTCGACCAGCTCGTGCTGCCATTCGACCCGCGAGAAATTGACGCGCCACTGCGCCCCTTCGGCGGGAGCCACGCCCTGCCCCGGTTCCACGCCGGGCAACAGCGCCCCCAGCACCTTCCAGGGAAACGCCAGTTCCACCACCCAGCGGCGATCGGTGTCGGTCGGGTCGTTCAGGGTCCCGTCGATTCCAATCGCGGTTTTTAAACCGGGAATCTCCCACCCGTTGTCGGCCTGGCCTCCATCTTTGTAAGGCTTCGGCAGCAGCAGATCCCACCCGGTGTTGAGCGTGTTGATCTCGAACTCTCCGTAGCGATGGCAGTCACCATCGGGGTCGACAAAGACCTCGAAGTCGTTGTCGTGAAAGATGACCGCGTCGTGCTCGGTCAGGGTCCCCCAGGCATGGGGTTCTTCCAGTTCCGCGGCAATGTAGAAGTACTCGTCGTCCCACAGCATGCGGGCCCGGGTGCGAAACCGCGGCGCCGGTTTCGCAGATCCCTCGATATCGACAAAGTCGTCCGTCCAGGCGGCCTGCTGCCACGCTGTTTCGTCGAGTTTGCCATCGACCGTGATCGTTCCCCCGGCTCGAAAGCAGACATAGCCTTTGGGAGGCAGGAACTTCGGGTCGGGACGCACCCGCAGGTTTTCGATCGCCTGGTCCTCGGCCCAGGCCACGCTCCCCAGGCCCACCCCACGTGCTCCCGAACCAAGGCTCCCGCCCGGGCCACCGCACAGTGGGAGATAGCCCAGCCAGAAGCCCGTGGCGAGCAGCGCCAGCGTTTGTCCGAGAGACGGCCAGTGCGGGGCGAATCGCTGTTGCAGTCCGATCCCCGATGACTGTCCCCGATTGGAGATTTGAGCGGTTCGTCGTCGCTGTCGGAATCCCATGGCATCACTCTCCAGTTTGATTGAGAGGCGTTGTCGATCTCGCGGTGACCGCGGGTAGCTCAGCCGTGAGTCACTGGGCTGTGGTCTCTTGGACCATGACGGGCGAACCTGCGTGAGACAGATCCGCTTGGCGAGTGGATGACACGATCGCCCAGGGGAACCCACCAGGCCGACTGTCACTCAGCGGAGTGGAGTTGGGGCGGACGAAAGGGAACGGGGAGCTGCTGTGCCCGGCGTGCGGGCAGAGGGCCCGGCGACGGTTGTTATTGCCCCGCCGCCTCGAGTTGTTCGATCCACTGCCGCAGCAGGCGGGTGGCCTGCTCGTCGACAATCGACGACGCCAATGGCGGCATCTGGCCCCGGCCCCGCCTCCCCAGGCGATGCAGCAGCACCGACCGCTCGGGGGCTCCTGGGGCAATCAGCCGCGGTTCGCTCAGGCCGAATTTGTCATGCAGCGGGGGGACATCCACAATCCGCGCCTTGTCGGTGCTGGTCTTCCAGTTCAATTCCATGGCGGCGTTGCCACCCCCGGCTTCCACGTGGCAGTGGGCGCAGTTCGAGTGCAGGTAAGCCCGCACCCGCTGCTCGAGAGTTCCCTCGCTGCCATAGGGCTCGGGGAACCGGGGCCAGCGGGCGTCGGCTTCCGGATCTTTCGCCCGCTCTTCTGCGGTTGGTTGCGGATGCTCAAGCAGTCCGAGGTGCTCGTACACCGCCAACTGGGAAGCCGCTCCGCCCGGGTAGGGGTGTACCCGGTTCAACTGCCCGGTCTGCAGTCCCAGCACATATCCGGCGGCCCGGGAATGGCAGGTCATGCAGGCGGCACGACTGGGGTATTCCCACGTCTGAACCCG
>CAIUHT010001464.1 GCA_903898975.1 uncultured Planctomycetaceae bacterium | reverse complement strand
GAAAAAGGGGTCATTCTACTTTTTGAAAAAAGTAGAATGACCCCTTTTTGGTCTGTCCCCTTTTTTGGGGAGTCACAGCATGTCGCTGGCGCGGAGCAGGGTTTCCTGCACCAGCAGGTCGTGGTCGAGGGAAAAGTCGGGCGCCTTGCGGCCGGCGACCACCCCGGCGAACTCCCGGAGGTCGCTGATCTGCAGCGGCTGCGCGACTGGCGACAGCGTGGTCCATTCCGGGGCGCCCGCCTCGTGGACTTCCACTGCCTGCACGGGCTGATTCGCCAGGTGCCCGCTGCCCAGGTGCGGGATCACCACCGACCCCAGCGTCCCGAACGCCTCGATCCGCCGACTGTGCGGTGCCACCTCGAGTTGCGTGATGTCGATCTCTCCCAGCCCACCGGCGAATTCCAGCACCGCCAGTCCGTTGTCGACATAGTCGGCAGGTCCGCTGGTGTGATGGTGATGCAGGAATGGCGTGACTCGCCGCGGCGGGCCGCACAGCGTGATCGCCAGGTCGACCAGGTGCCCCGCCATCTCGAAGAACACCCCGCCGCGAAACTCGCCCAGTTCGTGCACCAGCTGCTCGTACAGGACCAGGTCCTTGGGGAGCCGGCCGCGGAACAGGTAGACCTGTCCCAACTGGCCGGTGCGATGTCGCCGCAGCAGTTCCTGGACGGCGACCATCCAGCGGAACAGGTAGGCCAGCTGCAGGTGCAGGCCCCGCCCGCGGGCCAGTGTGGCGAGGGCTTCGAAGTCGCGGAGATTCCCCCCGGCCGGTTTTTCGAGCAGCACGGGAAGTCCCCGTTCGAGGGCGGCCCGGGCGGTGGCGACGTTGTCGGCGACCCGCCCTTCCACCAGCACCCCGTCGAGTGGTTGCCGCAGCAACTCGGCTGCCGACCCGCAGACGCGAAACCCGGGCAGCACCCCTTCCCAGCGGGCGGCATGGCGGGCGACCACCTGGGGATCGGGGTCCCAGATTCCCTGCAGGGTGAACTCGTCGGGATGGGCGGCGAGCTGACGGAGCATCCCGTCGGCGTGTGGGTGCCAGAGTCCCAACAGGGCCAGCTTGAATGGCATCTCGGTCAGCCTGTGCGAAAAACGTTGAGCCTGATGAGTGAGGATCGAAGCCAAACCAGGAGTGACGACCGTTCCCCTGCCGCGACTGCTACAAGCTCGACGACAGGCGCGGCGAACCAGCCGAGGGCGCCTACCCAGCCGCAGGGCACCAACCTCCCCACCCGCCGCTCCGCATCGTCGACGCCCGTGGGGCGGATGACCATGCGGGCGTCGCTGACCGGGGTCGAGCGAACGACCGGTCGAGCGGACGAGCACGTGCCGGTCCAGCGGACCACTCATCCGTCGGCCAACTTCCCCGACGGTCACCTTCTCGGAGCCCACTTCCCCTGCGGTCATTCCGCGTGGGGAATCGGGAGGGAGGGGGTGGCGGTTGGAACGGGCGCGATTGTATCGTGCTGGGGCGGGTCCGCGATGCCAGCCAGCGGAGGCGGGCGTGTCGAGCGGCCCAGGCGGGGGGTGCTGTGGGTGGCCAGATGAATTCCGACGGGGTGCTGCCAGTGGCGGTGGAGAGCGTCGCCTTGATCGGCGCGGGGACGATGGGACGCGGGATCGCCGAGGCGGGAGCGGTCGCCGGGCTCCGCGTGCGGATTTATGAAGCCTCGGAGGGAGCGCGGACCGCCGCTCAAGAGGCGCTGCTCAAGTCGGTGGCGCGGGGGGTGAATCGGGGCCGGATCTCCGGGGCGACCACCGAGGAGGTCTTGCAGCGGGTGGAATGGGTCCCGGCTCTCGACCACCTGCGTGACAGTCCGTTCGTCATCGAGGCGGTTCCTGAAGACGAGGCACTCAAGCGGGGGGTGCTCATCGAACTGGCCAGGCTGCTCCCCTCGACCGCCATCCTGGCGAGCAACACATCGAGCCTGTCGATCACCCGGCTGGCGGCAGCGGTGCCCGGCAGCGAGCGGGTGGTGGGCATGCACTTCTTCAACCCGGTCCCGCAGATGGCGCCGGTCGAGGTGGTGCGGGGCCTGCAGACCAGCGAGGCGACCATCGACGCGACGTGTGCCCTGGCCCGGCGGATGGGGAAACAGCCGCTCATCGTCCGCGATCAGCCCGGGTTCGTGGTCAATCGCGTGCTGCTGCCGCTGATCAACGAGGCGGCGTTCGTGCTGCAGGAAGGGACGGCGGACGCGGCGACGATTGATGAACTGATGAAGCTGGGATGCAACCATCCCCTGGGCCCGCTGCAGTTGGCCGACCTGGTGGGCCTGGATGTCTGCCTGTCGATCTTGAAGGTGCTGCACGCCGACCTGGGGGACCCGAAGTTCCGGCCCTGTCCGCTGCTGGCGCAACTGGTCGCGGCGGGACGACTGGGACGCAAGACCGGGTGGGGTTTTTACAAGTACTGACCGCCAGCCCGCCGGGGGACGCAGACCGCCGGGGTCGCGCGGGGGAGCGGCCACGAAACACCAGCGAGCGAACAGAGATGGCAGCCGGCAACCAGCAGCCAGGGGAGATTGCGCGGCTCCCGGGAGAGACCCCCACCGGGGGCAAGGCCCGTGAGAGCGCGGGGCAGCCCACGGGGCGACGGGGACCTGCGCTGGTGTTGGCCAGTCAGTCTCCGTATCGACTGCAGTTGCTGCGGGAGGCGGGTTACGAGGTGCGGGCCTCCCCGGCGCACATTGACGAGCCCGACCCGACGACGCTGGGAGACCTGCGGTCGGGGTTGATTCATATTGCCCAGCGGAAGGCGCGGACGGTGCTCGAGCGGGGTGCGAGCGGCCTGATTCTCGCCGCCGACACGGTCGGGCATGCCCAGGGAAAAGTCTTCGGCAAGCCCGCCGACCGGGCCGATGCCCGCCGGATGCTGGAGGCGATTTCGGGGGTGGCGCACGAGGTGCTGACGGGGTGGTGCCTGCTGCGGAGCCGGGATGGGCTGCTGGTCTCGGGGTGCGAAGCGACGCAGATCGTGATGCGGTCGTGGACCGACGCCGAGTTCGAGGCCTACCTCGACAGTGGGGAATGGGAGGGGAAGTGTGGGGCGTATGGGCTGCAGTGGCCGGGGGATCCGTTTGTGACCCGGCTGGAGGGGAGTGCGGCGAACGTGGTGGGGGTTCCGCTCGAGCGACTGGCGGCGGTGCTGGCGGAGTTCGCGTTGGGGTGACTGGGGCAGCCTGGTCGGCGGGGTGGAATCTCGCTCTTCCTGCGGGAGTTGGGTACCATCGCGGGCAACCTGCTGGACCGGTTGCCGGGCTGACATCGGGGCCTCACCGGACGGGCTGGGCGGAAGGGGCCACCGATTGGGGTCGTCACCTCGCCGCAGGCTGACTGGCAGCAAAGTCGCTTGTTCTCCAAACCGGAAAGTCCCTCGCGATGAAATGCCCCGCGTGCGCTGAAAAGATTGATGACTCGGTGGAAATCTGCCCGTATTGCCAGACCGAAGTCGAGGAATTCGCGCCGCCAGCCGCCCG
>CAIUHT010001463.1 GCA_903898975.1 uncultured Planctomycetaceae bacterium | reverse complement strand
TGCTGTTGCTGAGGCAAACCTGGCAGCAGTGCCAGTCGCGGCATGCCTGACCGGCCCAGGCCGCCGGGCGCGGGTATTCCTCGCTGCCGCGCCCCAGGCGACTGAAACCTGCCCGCCAGCCTGCGGGTAAAGAGGACGCGGAGGCTTCCCCCCTCGGTCAGCTGGTCCTGGCTGGCGAATGGCGGCTCCTCCGTGGCTCACGCTCCTGTGAACTCCCCCCGGTTTGTCCATGCCCGCATCCGAGTTGTCTCCCCCGGCCCCGGCGGTTCTGGCACCCGTGCGACTGCGCCGCGCCGCGGCTTCGTCGAGCAGCCCGATTCCTCTGTGCGGTCGTTCGCCAGCGAGCGGGCAGTTCGCATCGCCCCGCCACAGCGGCGGCAGGCGCGCGGGATGGGCTGTGGGATTGCGGCGGCTGCTGCCGCGGGTTGTGGTGTGTGCGCTGGGCTGGATGGTGGGAGTGGGGTTGGCATGGGGGGCGACGCTCCTGGCGCAAGAAGCCCAGCCGCAGTCTGCGGTGGGGACGCATTGGCGATTGCTTCCCCCCCGGAGCGTGGCGGCGGTGAATGTGCGGCATGCGGCGGGCGTGTTGGAGCATCCTTATCTGCAGCGGTTGCTGCCCCTCGTGCAGTCGTTCGACACGACCCCGGAGGCCGAGCGGGAGGCCCGTCTCAAGCCACTGCGCGATGCCGGGGCGTTCCTCGAAAGGAGCCTGAAGACCGATTGGCGGACAGCGCTGCGACAGTTGCTGGCCGGCGGGTTGACCCTCGCGGTCGTGCCCGGACCCGACCAGAACTCGCCCGGGGTGCTGCTGCTGGCCGAGGCCGATTCGCCCGAGACGCTGGGCCAACTGCTCTCGGCCATCGAGGCCCAGCTGGCGCTGGTTCCGTTCGTCCGGGCCGAACAGCGTCGCCATGGTGACCGAGTCTGTTACCGCGTGGGGGAGGGGTGGTATACGCAGCGGGGGGCCACGCTGATTGCGGCGAACCGCTGGGAACTGCTGCGCGATTGTCTCGACGTGGTGCCCAGTGCCCAGCCAGAGCCAGTCGCGGGGTTGGCACCGTTGAGTGATCTGCCCCTGCCCGAGCGCGAACCCTTGGCGCAGCTCGAGCCCGCCGGCGCCGCCCGGGTTGACCAGCCCACCGTGCAGTGCGTGGTCGACCTGGCGTGGCTGCGGGATCAGCCGGGGGTGAAGCGGGCCCTGCGACTGCCCGCGGCAGACGCCGGGGTGCAATTTCTGCTGGGGGGCTATCTCGACCTGCTCCGCCGGGGAACGCGGACCGATCTGACGGCGGAACTGGCCGCCGACGGTTTGGAACTGGCCTGGCGGGTGGCGGTCGAAGCGGGCAACAGCCCGGCGGAGTGGGCCGGCTTTTTTGGAGGGGGCGACCAGCCACTGGCCGCTCCCCTGGTGGCCCGCGGCAGTCTGCTTTCAGGAAGTTGGTATCGCGATCATCGTCCCGTCTGGCGGCATCGCGAGCGGGTCTTGCAGGCGACCGAGATTGTGCGGATTGAGGCCGACGATCGCCGGGTCAAAGCGACGGGTGCCCCCCTGGGGTTTCAGGATCTGCTCGAGCTGATGGGCCCCCGCCTGCGGGCGGTGGTGGTGCACAACGCCGGGGGAGACGACGGACTGGGTGGGTGGCCCCAAGTGGCGATTGCGTTCGAGACGCGCGATTTGGGACTGTTTCGCACGCAGGTCCTCGAGCCGTTGCGACAATGGGCGGGTTCGGCCGCTTCCCCCGCCGGGGCGCGCTTCGAGCAGCGGGCAGTCGACGCTGCCGACTTGTGGAGCTGGCATCCCGGCCCGGGCGGCCCGGCGTGGCAGCAGGCGTATGTGCCGAGCCTGGTGGTGGCGGGAGAGCAGATGTTGCTCGCCAGTCACGACCGGCTGGCGACCGAGTTGCGAGCGCAGCTTGAGCCGCGGGACCCACCCGAGAGGCTGCGTCCCGTGGCCGGCTTCACCCAGATTTCGCTGCCAGGCCTGGCGCGGGCCCTGCAGGCGTGGCGCGACCCCTTGGCCGAGCAGGCGAGCCAGGGGGGGCAGCTGACTCCCGACCAGGCGCGCGAGAAACTCGATCAGGCCGCGACGCTGCTGCGCGAACTGGGAACGCTCGAATTGCGCACAGCCCGGCACCCCGACCGCTTCGAGTTCCGCACCCGCGTGATTGGGCTGGCGCCTTAGAGAGGGTGCCCGCGAGGCAGGCTGTGCGCGGACCAAGGCTGGCCCAGGGACGCTCCAGGGGAAAGCACGGGACGGGGACGGCACGGGCACGGGACGGCCAGGTACGGTCCGGTGGATAAGTGGCTGAAATGAAGGGCAGAGCGGGACTGTGACTGTGCCGCAAGAAACTGCCCAGCCTTCCTGACCGATACGATTGGAATTCTCCATTCCGCCGCAGTTGGACTTTGTGCTATGGTCGCACCCGAGGCGGGGCGACCGTTTTGTGGCGCAAGCTGCGGGCTGTGGTCCTTCGTCTCTGGTTGGCTTGTTTTCCGCCTGTTCTTCGCGTGGCTGTATGCCCGAACACACTCTGAGTCTGGCCCTGTTGGAGGTGAACAACCTCACGCCGGCGTTGCTGGCGGCGGATGCCTGCGCCAAGTCGGCGGGGATCCGGCTGTTGGGCATTGAGAGCAGCGATGGTGCCGCCCAGTGCATCAAGCTGGTAGGCACCACCGCCGAAGTCATGCACGCCGCCCAGGCGGGCAAGGCGGCGGCCGAACGGATGAAAAGCCTCGCCGCAATCACGGTCCTTCCCGCCCCGCTTGACGTGGTGCACAAGCTGGCGAATTCCAAACCGGTCTTCAGCCCCCTGCTGGGGCTCTTCGACTACCGCATCCCGCTGGAGAATCACATGAGCACGTCCAATGCCATCGGCCTGCTGGAAACCCAGGGGCTCGTCGCCGCCCTCCACGCCACCGACGACATGCTGAAGTCGTCGAACGTGACGCTGGTGGGGAAGGAAAAGATCGGTGCCGCGTACGTCACCATCATCGTTAAGGGTGATGTCGCCGCCGTCCAGACCGCCATCGAAACCGGCAAGGCGACCGTCGAACGCCTGGGTGGCAAGCTCATCCTCGGCGACGTCATTCCCCGCCCCCACGCCGAACTCGCCGCCCTCCTCCCCGGGGGCTGATCTCGCCCCCCTCCCGCCCCGTACCAGGCTCCTCCGCGAGGAATCCCCCTCGCGGAGTCGAAGTCGCCGGGGGAGATCCATCGGGCGGAAGTCCGGCACGCGAGCGTTCCCGGCTGGGTTCGTCGGTCGGCAAAGCGTGCCGCATCGCCGGGCCATTCTGTTCGCTTCCGCACCGATCTGTTCGAGCTCACAACGTGCTCGCAGCCGGGCCACTCAACGCCCACTCTCCGCAGCCGTTCACCCAGGTTGTGCGACACCCCCGCTGCGTATGCGCCTCGCGTCGCCTTGGCCCGGCCACAGAACTCGCCAGTGAGCCCCCCGGGTTGAGCGACTGGTGCGAGTGTCGCTCGAGCAGCCCGCAGGAATTCCGGCGGGCGGGCGTGGGCCGCCGTGGGCGCTTTGTGCGCTGCGACGCCGTCGCCCGCAGCTTGCGGCGTTCAGCCACCAGGGCGGAGGGGCACCCTGTGGCAGGGTCGGCTCGGGTCAGCTCACCTTCTTCAAAAAGCTGACGCGCCCCGTGGGGACCCACTCCACCACGAACAGGTTCCCGTCGCGATCGAAACAGGCGTCGTGCGGGTGCAGGAATTTCCCCGCCGGGCATTTCTCGGGGGTGTGCCGGAGTGCGAAATTGTCGGCTTTGACCGCCTCGGTCCACGCCGGGTCGTAGCCCAGGTGCAGCACCGGTTCGTTCTTGCCGTTGTACAGGCTGAGCCGGGCGAACAGGTCGGGCACCAGCAGCCACTCGCCCCGTGTCTCGAAGTGCGCGGGGAACGTGTGTTCGGGGTTCGGGTCGGTCACCATCCCCAGCCACTCTCCCTCGAGCGTGAAGTATTGCAGCCGATGGTTGGCCCGATCGGCGACCACCAGGCTGGGGGTCCGCCCGGGCCGATCGTCGAGCCACACTCCGTGCGGAGTCTGGAACTGCCCCCGCTCGCTTCCCGCTCCCCCCCAGCTCCGCACCCAGCGGGCCGACGGGTCAAACTGGTGCACGTAATGCGACCCGTAACCGTCGGCAACATAGAACCCCCCGTCGGGCGCGAACGCGATGTTCGTGGGGCTGAACTGGCCGACCCGCTGATACTTCCCGCTTTCAAGCGGATAGCACAGCTTCCACACCTGCTCGCCCCCCAGCGTGCTCTTGATGACCTCGCGGTGGTAGACGTTGCAGAGGTAGAGAAACTCTTCGTTCCCTTCCTTGCGAATCTCGATGCCGTGCCCCCCCTTGTGGTACTCCTTGCCAAAGCCCCGCACGAATTTGCCGTGGGGGTCGAAGACCAGCACCGCATCTTGCGGGACCGGGGTATGACTGCGGTGGGTGATGTACACAAAGCCCGCCTCATCGACAGCGACCCCATGCGTGTCGCCCCACTGAAAGCCGTCGGGGGTCTCGCCCCAGCCATGATGGCATTCGTAGAGATGCTCTCCCGCCCCGACGCGAGCGGGACGGGTTCCCCCCTTGTCGGTCGCCCCAACGAAGGCGGGAGCCAGCGCCGGGCTGACAAGGGTGACTGCGGTGGCGACAGTGGCCGCGGTCGAGACCGCCAGGAACTGCCGACGGTCGAGCGAAGGATCCATGTCGGGCATCAGGGCAACTCCCGTGAGAGGGTGAGCGGTCAGCCGCATTCTAATCGGCCAGGGCAGTGGGGTGTGACCAGATTCCGCGAGCTCCGCCAGCACATCGGCGGAAGGCTAACAGGCCAGGGCAGCTGGGTGTGACCAAATTCGATAGCGAGCCAAAGGTCCTGCGGGCAATTGACTTGCCCAGTTCGTCTCCCCAGGAACCTTGCCACATGGGTTGACCAGCACGACGGCCCACTCGACACCCGGCCGAGCGAACTGGTGCCACCCGTCTGAATCAGTGCCACCCGTCAGTTGCACTCGTGAATCAGTGCCACCCGTCAGTTGCACTCGAATCTCTAAATCGGTGCCACCCGTCAGTCCAGCCGGCGATTCCCAAACTGGAGCCACCCGCCGGCAAACTAGTGCCACCTGTCAGTCTGAATCGGTGTCACCCGTCAGTTGCACCCGAGTCTCTAAATCGGTGCCACCCGTCATTCAAATCCGTGGAGAGCGAGCCGACGGTGGCGAGTGCAAACTGGTGCCACCCGTCAGTTGAAGTCGCGAGTCCCAACTGGTGCCACCCATCAGTCGAATACGGGCGGACGAGACGAATCGGTACCACCCGTCAGTTCACCTTGGGCGAAGGCGGGCGAACTGGGGCCAACCGTCAGTTGAATTCGGGCGGAGAAGGAGAATGGTGCCACGCCCGTGTTCGAAGAAGGCGAGGCGTCCCTGCTTTGGGGCTCGTTT
>CAIUHT010001462.1 GCA_903898975.1 uncultured Planctomycetaceae bacterium | reverse complement strand
CCACGGGTGATGGGGCCACGGGTGATGGGGCCACGGGTGATGGGGCCACGGGTGATGGGGCCACTATTCCCCGGCGGACGACCCGCACCTCAATTCAGTTCCACCGCCTCTTCCCAATGTTCGTACAGCCCGCGCAGTCGGACCTGCGCCGCCTCAAAGGCCTCCCGCGTCGCCTTCGCCCGCTGCCCGTCCCGGTAGGTTTCCGGCTCGGCCAGCCGCGCTTCGCACTCGGCGACCTCCGCCTCGCACTCGGCGATCTCCCGCTCCAGATCCTCGACCTTGCGATACGGGAATTTTCGTTTCCGCCGCACCTCTCCCCGGGCCCGCGGGTCGGGCCCGCTCGCCGCCGTCCCCTTGTTCACCACCGGGGCGCTCTGGCTGGCCGCCAGTTCCTCCGCCGCCCGTCGCTTCGAATCGAGATACTCGGTGTAGTTCCCGTCGTACAGCCGCCACCGGTCCGGTTCGCACACCAGGATCTGGCCCGCCACCCGGTCTAGGAAAAACCGATCGTGGCTCACAAACACGACCGTCCCCGGAAATGCAGCCAGTGCCTGCTCGAGTGAGTCGAGCGCCCACAGGTCCAGGTGGTTCGTCGGCTCATCCAGGATCAGCACGTTCGCCGCGGTCGCCGCCAACCGCGCCAACGCCGCCTTCCCCCGCTCCCCTCCACTCAGGCTGCCAATCTGCTGCTGCACCACGTCGCCCCGCAGCCCAAACCGCGCCAGCAGGTCACGGACCTGCCCGGGGGTCATCAGGGGATTGTTCGGCGGTCGCACCGCGTCAATCACCCCCAGGCTGTCCTCCACACTGGCCAGTTGCTGATCAAAGTAGGCCAGGTCGACATTCGCCCCCAGCCGCACCGTGCCCCCATCGGCGGGAAGTTCCCCCAGCAGCGTCTTCAGCAGTGTCGACTTGCCGCAGCCATTCGGACCCAGGATCCCCAGTCGCGCTCCCCGGGGCAGCCGCAGGCTGATGTTCTCGAACAGCGGGCCCGCGAACCCCTTCGACAACTCCACCACATCGAGCACCCAGTCCCCGGGGCGGCGATTCGCCGTGAACGCCATCGACGGGCCGATAATCTCCTGCGGATTCTCGATCCGTTCGATCCGGTCGAGTTTCTTCTCGCGGTCATGGGCCTGGGCGCTCTTCTGCCCGTAGTGATTCCGGCGGATGAAGTCCTCGGTCTTGGCGATGAACTCCTGCTGCTTCTCGTACGCCCGCCGCTGAACCTCCTGCTGCTCTCCCTTGAGTCGCCAGTAGGCCGAAAAGTTCCCCGGGTACGAGGTCACGCGGCCCCGGTGCAGTTCCAGCGTGCGATTCGCCACCTTGTCGAGAAACCAGCGGTCGTGGCTGATCACCAGCACCGCTGCCTGGCAGTCCACCAAGTACCCCTCCAGCCACTCGGTCGCCTCGACGTCCAGGTGGTTGGTCGGCTCGTCGAGCAGCAGCAGGTCGGGCTGTGCCAGCAGCAGTCGGGCCAGCAGCACCCGGTTCTGCTGCCCCCCGCTGAAGGTCCGAATGGGCCGCTCGTAGTCCTCCCGCCGGAATCCCAGCCCCTGCAGCACGGCGTCGACCCGATGCTCGAGGTTGTACGCCTGGTTCCGGCTCAACTCGGCCTGTGCGGTCTCGTACCGCCGCTGCAGGCGGTTCAGCTCGGCAGGCGCGGGGCCCGCCGCAATCTGCCGGGCAACTTCCTCGGCCTCGGCCTGCAGCGCATACAGCGGTGCCAGGCCGGCCCGGGCCTCGTCGATCAGGCGGCTCTCGGGGTCGAACTCTGTCGCCTGCTCGAGCAGGCCAACCCGCAGGCCGGTGCTCCGCTGCTGCTCGCCCGCGTCGGCGTCATCGAGCCCCGCGAGGATCCGGAAGAGCGTTGTCTTCCCCGCCCCATTGGGCCCCACCAGCCCAATCTTGTCCCCCGTGTTGATCTCGAACGTCACTCCGTTCAACACCGGGTCAGAGTCGAACTGCCGCACGATCCGGGACACACTCAGCAGTTGCACGGCAATCAGTCGGCGAGGGCTTTGCGGATCGCCGCCACGGTCTGCTCGGCGCGCCGGTCGATAATCCGGCGGCCCCAGGCGGCGGTCTGGTCTTGTGGCGCGAGGTCCACTCCATTGATGCGGAACAGCCCCGCCTGCTTGCGCTCTTCGGCCCGCACCGAACGAGGGTCGAGAGCCAGCATCTGCGACGTGATGGCGAAGTCGTCGTGCAGACCCTCGGGCACCTGGCGAATCCCCTGCTCGGCGAGCCACCGTTCAATGCCCGGATAGTCCCAGTACTCGGGAATGTAAACCACCCGCGGGCCCGACCCACGCCACTGCTGATCCAGTTTCTCGGCCACTTCCCGCATCCCGTCCTGGTTCCCCCCGCTGTCGCCAATCAGCACGATGTGCCGAAAGCCGGTCACCTTGAAGCTTTCGCAAATGTCGCTCAGCAGGGCCCGAAACGTCGCCTCGCTGACCCCCACGCTCCCCGGATACTGCATGTGCAGCGAGGGGGGGGAAAAATCGCCTTCGGGGACGAATGGCACAATCGGGGCCACCAGGGCGTTTCCGAGGCGCCGGGCAATGGCCTCGGTCGTGCCCCGGAGGATGATGTTGTGCTTGCCAGTCGCGAGATAGGGACCGTTCTGCTCGACCCCCCCAGTGGCCACAACAATCGTGGTCTTCCCGGATCGTTGAGCGTCTCGCACCTCCATCCAGGTGAGGTCTTCGAGAAAGACCGAGTCGAGGGCGGGGAGCAGCCGACGGGATTCGGGATCGGGTTTGACGGGGTCCGGGAGAGCCAGATACGCCGCACCGACACTCCCGGCCAGCAGCAGCACCGCACAGCTCAGGCCCAGTCGCCATCGCCCCGCGCCACGCCGCGGCGTCAAGTCAGCCCCCGCAGCGAACTCGGGACACCGGTCGTTTTGCTCAGTGCTGTGCATCGCACGCTCCAACTGCAGGTTCGGCTGCGTGGCCAACGAGATCCGCTCAAACCGTATTCAAGTGCCCCAGGAATCAAATCGCTCCGGGAGGGCGCTGCACTCCGAAGTCGACGACGCTGTCGAAGACAGACAACGAGATTCGTCGGAACAAAGCCCGGGAGTTCGGCCACCGCAGGTGCGAGTTCAATTCAGCTTGCGGCAAGTTGCGAGTGGGAGACTTCAATCCAAATCAAGGCTGCTCGCACTGGAGTTGCCACAGGCAGAACTTCGACTGCCGGTTCGCCGATCGAATCGCAACGCCAACCTGAGACCACACCACACGGCCAGTGGAACCACCTCGGTCAAGGAAATCTCACTGTCACACGAACCGCAGTCACAGGCATCACTGCCACAGGCATTCGGCGGATGGCTGGGTGCGTAACCGTGCCAGCGTTCGAACAGCCTGTTTCGAACGTCCATGCCAGACACCCTCGGTGCGAAGATGCACTGTTGAGCGGACGCAAGACGGCGTGCGAGTGACGGACGCCAACCTCGATTCCACGCGACCACCACGCTTCGAAGAGCAAATTCTTCAATCGATTGTGGTCAACTCAGTGAATCTCAGACCACGGGCATGCGGGACATGCGGGCCTTGCGCTCAGCGCGACGACGAGCGCGACGGCGGCGCTCGCTGGGCTTCTCGTAGAATTCCCGACGCCGCATTTCCTTCTTGATACCGCTGTGTTCGACCAACTTACGGAAACGGCGAACGGCTTCCTGAACGGTCTCCCGCTCGCGCAGACGCAACTTCACCACAGACGCACTCTCCATTCGTCAACTGACAGAAAACGCTCCACCCCGCCCGGATGGCAGCCCGTAAGAATAACAGAGTCGAGCAATTCGTCAAACAGTCGGCGAAAATCCCCCCGCTCCCCCTCCGCAACAAATCTCCCTCGCTCGCCGCAGCCCCCCCGCCCGCCGCAACACAGTGTTGCCAGCTCAGTCTGTTATCACACTGATGAACACTCTTAAGTGGCAGGTGAATACACAGGCTTGTGTTGTCGTGCGTTGCGAGCCCGGGACCCTTGACCCGCCGTGGTCGGGGATCGGGCAATGTGACGGTCCCATCTGGAAAACCTGTTTCGATCGGCAAGGGAGGTTCGGTCTATGCAATACGTCCGGCCATCTGCGGTTGCGACTCCCGTTTCGAAGCCAGAAGCTGTCGCCAACGGTGGCTCGAATGCCCAGCCGCCAGAATGGGCGCGATCGCGCCCGAACTGACCCCAGCACAGATCGGCAGTTCGAGATGGTATGCAGGCGGGGGCTGTCACTTTGGCAGTCGCGCACGTTCCCGCAGCGCCTCAGCCGCTTCCCCCCGGTCCCTGACATTCCCCGACTGCCACGGAGTTTTTTCCTCCATCCACCACAATCGCCGAGGCTGGCACGCTGCTTGCAGTCACCGACGAACACCAATACCTCCGGCAAGACTTCTGACGGATTTGGCTGCCGAGGCATACAGTCTGAATCACATTCTGGCTGGATCTCATTCCGGATCGACGACGAGGAGAAGCTGTGGCGAAACTGATGATCTTCGACGAGGACGTGCACAAGAGTCTCTTGTCTGGTGTCCATAAGTTGGCTCGGGCGGTGGGGAGCACCCTCGGCCCCCGCGGGCGGAATGCAGTGTTGGACAAGGGCTGGGGCGCCCCGAAGGTCACCAAGGACGGTGTGACGGTCGCTGAAGATATCGACCTGGAAGACCCCTACGAGAATATGGGGGCTCAGCTGGTCAAAGAGGCGGCATCCAAGACCAGCGACGTGGCTGGTGACGGGACGACGACCGCCACGATCCTGGCCGAGGCGATCTACAAGGAAGGCCTGCGGTATATCGCCACCGGTGCCGATCCGATGTCGCTCTCGCGGGGTGTTCAGAAGGCGGTGGCCGCCGTCATTGAAGACCTGAAGAAGCTCGCCAAGAGCGTTGACGCCAAGGACAAGAAGGCGACCCAGACGGTTGCCACCATCGCCGGCAACAACGATCCCGAGATCGGTGAGATTCTCGCCGACGCCCTGGTGAAGGTGGGCAAGGATGGTGTGATCACGGTTGAAGAGGGCCGGCAGGTCCACACGGCTGTGGAACTGGTCGAGGGGATGCAGTTTGACCGCGGGTACCTGTCGCCGCACTTCGTGACCGACGAAGACGAGCAGATCTGCGAGCTCGAGAACTGCCGCATCCTGATCTACGAAGAGAAGATCACCTCGGCGAAGTCGCTGGTCCCCCTGCTCGAGAAGGTCTCGAAGGCCCGCGTTCCGCTGCTGATCATCGCCGAAGACATCGAGGGCGAGGCCCTGGCCACGCTGGTGGTCAACAAGCTGCGGGGCATTCTGAACGTCGCCGCCGTGAAGGCGCCCGGTTATGGTGATCGCCGCAAGGCCATGCTGGGTGACATCGCCGTGCTGACGGCGGGCAAGGCGATCTTCAAAGATCTGGGGAT
>CAIUHT010001461.1 GCA_903898975.1 uncultured Planctomycetaceae bacterium | reverse complement strand
GTTCAAGCCCACCGCGTCGGCCAGGTACGTCCCCCGAATCAGCAGTCGCAACTGTCCGACATTCAGCTCTGGAATCAGAACCTTGTCGTAACGCTTGATAATCTCCCCCAGGTTCTTCGGGAACGGGTTGAGATACCGCAGGTGCGTGTGGGCGACCGATTTCCCCGACTTCACGCACTGCTGCACCGCTGTCCGGACCGCACCGAAGGTTCCCCCCCAGCTGATCACCAGCAGCTTCCCACGCTCCACTCCCTCCACCGTCTGCAGGGGAATGTGGTCGGCGATGCCCGCCACTTTGTTCACCCGGTTCATCACCATCTTGTGGTGGTTCCCCGGCGAATAATCGACGTTCCCGGTGATGTCCGCCTTCTCCAGCCCACCAATCCGGTGCTCCAGGCCAGGCGTGCCAGGCAGGGCCCAGGGACGGGCCCCCTTCTCGTTCCGGAGGTACGGGAGGAAGTCGTCGGGTGAACCCTCCACGCCGGCCGGTCGGCCCTCGGGGTGCTTCACCACGATCGGCTTCATGTCCGACATCTTCGGAATGCTCCACGGCTCAGAGCCGTTCGCGATGTAGCCATCGCTCAGGAACACCACCGGGGTCATGAACTCGACCGCCATCCGCACCGCGTCGACCATCAGCCCGAAACAGTCGCCCGGGCTGCTCGCGGCCACCACGGGGAGCGGGCTGTCGCCATTCCGCCCGAACAACGACAGCAGCAGGTCCGATTGCTCGGTCTTCGTGGGCAGCCCCGTGCTGGGCCCCCCGCGCTGCACGTTGACGATGATCATCGGGAGCTCGGTCATCACACCCAGCCCCATCGCCTCTCCCTTCAGGCAGATGCCGGGACCGCTGCTCGCGGTCACCGCAATCTCGCCCGCAAAGGCCGCCCCGCAGACCGACGACATCGCCGCGATCTCGTCTTCGGCCTGAAAGGTGCGCACGCCAAAGTGCTTCAACTCCGACAGCGAGTGCAGAATATCGCTGGCCGGGGTGATGGGGTAACCGCCGTAGAACAGCGTCTTGCCCGCCAGCTTTGCCGCCGTCACCAGGCCCCACGCCACCGCTTCGTTGCCGGTGATCTTGCGGTACTTGCCCGGGGCCAGCTTGGCCCGCGGCACCACGTAGTGGGTCGTGAACGACTCGGTCGAGAAGCCGTAGTTGAAGCCCCCCCGCAACGCCCGCAGGTTCGCTTCAACAACTTCCGGCTTCTTCTTGAACTTGTCCTGGATCCACTCTTCGGTCGGCTTGGCGTCGCGGTCGTAGAGCCAGTAAACCAGCCCGAGGGCGAACAGGTTTCGCGACCGGTCCTGGTCTTTCAGCGACAACCCCAAGCCGTTCACCGCGTCGCGGTTCAGGCGGGTCATCGGGACCTTGTGCACGTGGTAGCCCGCCAGCATCTGGCCATCGTCGAGCGGGTTGACTTCGTAACCCGCCTTCTGCAGGTTCCCCTTGTCGAACTCGTCGATGTTGATGATCAGCGTGCCGCCACGCTTCAGGTCGGCCAGGTTGGTCTTCAGTGCCGCCGGATTCATCGCCACCAGCGTGTCAACTTCGTCGCCAGGCGTGAAGATGTCCTGGCTGCTGAAATTCAGCTGGAAACCGCTCACCCCCGCCAGCGTCCCCTGCGGAGCCCGAATCTCAGCCGGAAAATCGGGCAACGTCGAGACGTCGTTACCGAACGTCGCCGACACATTGGTGAACTGCGTGCCGACCAGCTGCATGCCGTCGCCGCTGTCACCGCAAAACCGAATCACGACCGAATCACGTTCCTCCCGCCGCTTGGGATTGCCGGGACCCGAGCCGGGATTGAGAACCTCCGTCGACGACATGAGTGATCTGGACTCCTGACTGCCGCGAGAACTGGGAAACCTCTGATTTCTAGCCCCGAAGGTCGCTCCCCCGGGCTGGACCCAGGGCGAAGCGCTCGGTCACAGGATGCCGTTCGAGTTCGAGGACCTGTTCCCCGTTTCGATCCGCACCCTCGGGAAGCTCGCATGAGTTCCCCGATCAAGGCACTGTCTGGGTCGATTGTAGGGGGGATGGCAAAATCGCTCAAGCAGAAATCGACGCCTCGCGGTGTCCCCCCCGTTCGTCCCCCCGGGAGCCTGCCCCCTCGCCCCCAGCCACCCGCCCCACCGGGTCCAACCCCGCACTTCACCTTGTCGAAACCCCGGTTTTTTGCGATAGAGAGCCTCGTTTCGGGTCCACCTCCGCGGACCTCGGCCGGGCCCCTGTGCGTCGGCCGACAGCGGTCACCAGTCAGGACAGTTGTGGCCACCATCGAGTCGCTTTCTTCTCCACTCCGCGAACGCCTCCTGGCGCTGCGACTCTGCTCGGAACGCGATCTCCGGCGCTGTCGCCGCCATGTCCGTCGCCTCGCCCGCGACCTCCCCGCTTTCGACTCCGTCTGGCTCGACGCTCTCGTCCAGACCCGGGCGCTCACCCCCTTCCAGGTCCGCCAGCTGGAGGCCGACCGCCCCGATCGCCTTGTCTGCGGACCCTGTGTGCTGGTCGCACAACTCGCGGCAGGGACCCGCGGGGGCACCTTCCTCGCCCGTCAGCCTCCCGCTCCGGGCTTCGCCACCGTCAAATTCATCGATTGCCCCGACAGCCGGGCCGGGGAACTGATCTCCCGGCTCCGCGACCTGATCGCCACTCTCCGCACCGCCGATTCAGTCCACCTGGGGCGTTTCTCGCACTGCGAGCCGACCCCCGCGGGCTGCGCGCTCATCAGCCCCTACGCCGACGGACCGAGCACCGCGGAACTGCTCGTTCGCCGCGGCCGCTTCCCCCCCGAGGTCGTGGCCGAAATCGCCCGCCAGCTGCTCGCCGCCCTGGCCACTCTCGAGCGGGTCGGGGTCGTGCATGGCGACGTGCGGCCCGCCAATGTGCGGCTCCGCCGCGATGGTCTGGCGGTGCTGGTCGATGGGGGCCTCCGCCCGCTGCTGTCACCGGTCGAAACAGTGCATTCAGGGCTTCCTCCCGAGCACTACGACGGCATCGCGCCCGAGCTGATCAACACGCTCAACCCCCCGACTCATCAGTCCGATCTCTACGCG
>CAIUHT010001460.1 GCA_903898975.1 uncultured Planctomycetaceae bacterium | reverse complement strand
GTGGGTGGCGGGGCGCGACAATGGGCGGGTGGCGCTGCTGTGTGCCGAGCTGTCGCGGCTGGCCTATGCGCCGTTCGCCAAGATCGCCGAGGAAACGGTGCGAATTGGCCTGACCGACGCCACGCCGATTGGTGGCCTGGTGGCCGACACACACGCGGCGGGGGGGGCCGCGGGCGCGAACCGGGGCGATGGTGGTGCCGGGGGCGAGCGGGGGGACCGGGGGACGAGAGACGCGGCTGCGAGCGAACGGGCCGGGGCAGCGGGGGCGGGGACTGGGGCTGGGGCGGGCACTGGCGCGGGAACGGGGTCGGCGTCGGTCCCGGCGAAGACGGGGGAGGGGATTGAGGGGTTTTGGGTGCGGGATCCGCGGCGGGGGGCGGTGTATGTGGTGTTTCGCGGGACCGAGTCGGGGAGTTACGACGACCTGGTCACCGACCTGCTGACCATTCCGACCCGTTGGCCCGGGCCTTCGCAGGTGCATGCGGGGTTCGCGGCGGGCTACCGCAGTGTCGCTGCCCAGATGCCGTGGCGACGGGGGGTGGCTGCAAAAGAGTGGGTGTTGACGGGGCACAGCCTGGGGGGGGCGTTGGCGACCCTGGCGGCGAGCGAGCGACCGGGGCCGGCGGCCCGGCTGGTGACGTTCGGAGCGCCGCGGGTGGGCGATCAGGCGTTTGTGAGCCTGCTGGCGGGGTGCGAGATCGAGCGGTATGTGAACTGCTGCGACCTGGTGCCAAGGGTTCCTCCCGAGAGCTTTGACGAGGCCCCGCTGACGACCCTGTTGACCGACCTGCTGGCGCTGAACGCGCAGGGGCTGACCCTGCCGGAGCAGTTGGGGATGCAGGCGGCGCGCGGGGGGGCGGGGTTGCTGGCGCGGGGAGTGGCGGCGGTGCTGCGAAAGAGTGGCTTGCAGGCCCAGTTTTTGCATGCGGGGCCCGAGTTGTACCTGGACCACGCGGGGAGCCTGCATCGGGGGCCGAGTGCCGAGTGGGTGAAGAGCGACCAGGTGCTGGCCCGGGGGAACTATCGGGGGGTGGTGCACCGCGAGATGCCGGCGTTGAATCTGCAGGCGATGTTCGCCCGGTTCGGGACGCTGATCACCCTGTCGCTGACGGGGGAGGGGAGCCGGCTGGTCGAGGGGCTGCGGGAATTGCTGGGGGACCTGGCCCGCAGTGCGACGCTGGCGAATGTGCTGCTGCGCGACTTGGCCGACCATGCCCCGGTGGGCTACGTGAACGCCCTCCGCAAGCTGTGAGGCAGGGGGAGGCGGGGCGGGGTGGCCGATTGGGGGTGACGGGTTGTCTGTGGTGGGGCGATCGGTAACATCTGGGCGTGGCCGCTGTGGCGGACGGGGTTGGCGTGGTGGTGGCGGGGGGCTGATGGCGGCGTTTCCGCCGGTCTTGTGGTCTGGAAGGGGTTGGGTTGTGAGTGCAGCGAGCTGTCCGCAGACGTGGGATTTGAGTCCGTTGTACCCGGCGATTGGGACGCCCGAGTTCGAGGCGTTGCTGGTCGACTACAAGCAGCGGCTGGAGCAGGCGGCCCGGCAGGCGGCGACGCTCGGTCCGCTGGGGGGCGATCACTCGGGGCAGCGGGGCTGGGAGGCGTTGCTGCGGGAATACGAAACCCTCGAGGCGCTGGCGGGGGGGCTCGGTTCGTACATTGGCTGCCACGCTGCCGGGGATGCCCGGAACCCGCTGTATCGCCAGTTGGAAGCCCGCCTGTCGGCACTCGACCCACTGCGGGAAGAGATTGGGACGGCGCTCGAGTTCGCGTTGCAGCGGGCGACGACCGCCGACCTGGAGCCCTGGCTGGAAAGTGGCCCGTGGCTGCGGAGCAACCGGTTCTTTTTGGAGGAGCGGCGGCGGAACGCGAGCCTGCGGCTGGAGCCCGAGCAGGAGCAGCTGGTGAATCGGCTGGCGGTGGATGGGCAGCATGCCTGGGGCCGGCTGTACGATCGCCTCTCGGGCGAGTTGCGGGTGCAGGTGATGGAGAAGGGGGAGGTGGTTGAAAAGTCACCGAGCCAGATCCGGTTCGATTCGCCCGAGCGGAGCGTGCGGGAGAACAACTTCTTCGCCGCCGACCGGGCCTGGAAGGGGATTCGCGACAGTTGCGCCGATGCGCTGAACCATCTCTCGGGGACCCGGCTGACGATCTACGACCGGCTGGGGTTGGCCGACCACCTGGAGGTGCCACTGCGGCGGAACCGGCTGCAGCGGGGGACACTGGCGGCGATGTGGCAGGCGGTGACCGACCGCAAGCGGGCGCTGGTGCCGTATTTGAAGCGGAAGGCGGGGCTGCTGGGGTTGCCGGCGTTGTGCTGGTACGACACGCAGGCGCCGTTGCCGCAGGCCGAGGCGGAAGCGGGGCCGGCGACCATTGATTACGACGCCGGGGTGGCGATGGTGGAGCGGGCGTTCCGGAACTTCAGTCCCGAGTTGGGGGACTTTGCCCGGATGTCGGTTGAGCAGCGGTGGATTGAGGCGGAGAACCGCGCGGGGAAGCGGCAGGGGGCGTTCTGCACGGGCTTTCCGGCCCAGCAGCAGTCGCGGGTCTTCATGACGTTCACCAACAGCTTCGACAACGTTTCGACGCTGGCGCACGAACTGGGGCACGCGTACCACAGCTGGGTGCTGCGGGAACAGCCGCTGTTTCTGCAGGACTACCCGATGAACCTGGCGGAGACCGCGTCGACGTTCGCCGAGGCGGTGCTGGGGGAAGAGCGGCTGGCGACGTCGCGGTCGCGAGCAGAGCAGTTGTCGATCCTGGACCACATGTGCAGCGACGCGGTGGCGTACCTGATGAACATCCACGCGCGGTTCGTGTTTGAAGACCGCTTTCACGTGGAGCGACGGGGGGGCGAGCTGTCGAGCGAGCGGTTTTCTGAGCTGATGCTGCAGGCGCAGCGGGAGACGTACCTGGACGCGCTGGACCCCGCGGGGTG